>CAMYSW010000073.1:0-9818 GCA_947297425.1 uncultured Porphyromonadaceae bacterium | reverse complement strand
CTCCAGAGGAATTTGAAGATGCCCTTGAGTCTGCTATTGTTTCCCGCAAACCTACATTGATAAATGTCCAGCTTGCAGGAGATGCAGGTAAGGAGAGTGGACATATAGGGTATCTTAATCCACAGCCACTGATTCCGATAAAGGTGTGAAACTTGAAAACTGATAGTTATGTCAAATATAATGCATGTCATCCTGTATGCCATTGTGCCGATTATCGTTGTGATGTTGGCTGGTTACATATCAGGGAAGCGAGGTACTTTCACGGGTGAAGACGCTAAGAAATTTAATAAAGTTGTGCTTGTATATGCACTCCCGGCAGCATTGTTCGTGTCGATTGTACAGGCGAGCAGGGAAATGCTTGCTCGTGATATAAAACTTACCCTTATATCGCTTGTGGGCATCATGCTTTGTTTCATGGTTGTTTATTGGGTATTCAGGTATTGTTTCAAGAAGAATACGGGAGCGGACGCCGCCGTTTCGGCATTGATCAGCGGGTCTCCTACTATTGGCTTTCTTGGTTTTGCAGTGCTGGAACCGATTTTTGGCACTAATCCTTCAGTCGCTCTTGTGGTTGCAATAGTAGGTATAGTGGTCAATGCCGTAGGTATTCCGGTAGGGTTATCACTTATGAACGCTTCGTTGGAAAAACAAAATCCGGGTAGCACGAAGAAGGAGAGTGTCTGGAAGCCGGTTCTTCATGCATTGGCACAGCCGGTGGCATGGGCTCCGATTCTTGCGGTGATATGGGTTGTTGCCGGGATTCCTTGGCCCGACTGGGCGAGTCCGTCGTTTGATCTTATAAAGGGCGCAAATGCATCGCTTGCGGTTTTTTCAGCCGGCATAACCCTTTCTTCAATTAAGATCCGAATTAATTGGCAAGCTGTGCTCGGTTCTATTCTCAAAATGATCATGATGCCAGCTGTGATCCTTATTTTGGGTTTGCTCTTTAAGATGGATCCTTTGAATCTTAAGATGCTTGTTGTTGCTGCTGCGTTGCCACCGGCTTTCTCAGGTATCATTATAGCTGATGAATATAATACATACGTTGCAACAGGAACATCTTCATTGACCCTTTCGGTTATTCTGTTTGTAGGATTCTGTCCGTTATGGATATGGCTTACAGATATGTGTGTGGCTCATTTCTAAATTGTAAAGACGAAATTGTTTAAACAACTTTGTCTTTTTTTGCCTTCACAAATTATCAGACGGGTTCTTAATTTTTGTTACTTATTCATAAATTGTCGGAATAAAAAGAACAAACAGAATCAGAGTGCGTTTTTAATTACAGCCGGAGATATTTCCGGTCTATGGAAAACATATAGAATATAAATAAAAATGGAAGAAAAGAATAATGTAGTGAGGGAACCGATTATCAATTCGATGGTTCCGGAGTTTAGTGTCATGGCTTATCATAATGGAAATTTTGTTAAAGTCTGCAACAAGGATTTGGAGGGTAAATGGGCAATATTTTTCTTCTATCCTGCGGATTTTACTTTCGTATGTCCAACGGAGCTTGAGGACCTTCAGGATAAGTATGCTGATTTAAAGAAAATGGGAGTGGAAGTTTATTCCGTATCTACAGATTCTCATTTCGTGCATAAGGCATGGCATGACACTTCCGAGAGGATCAGGAAGATAGAATATCCCATGCTGGCAGACCCGACGGGATTGCTTGCACGTGCTTTCGGAGTGATGATAGAGAATGACGGCATGGCATATAGGGGAACTTTTGTTGTTGATCCTTCAGGTCATGTTAAAATTGCGGAGATACAAGATAACAACATCGGACGAAATGCTGAAGAACTTCTGCGTAAAGTTGAGGCTGCTCAGTTTGTTGCAGAGCATCCCGGTGATGTTTGCCCGGCTAAATGGAAGAAAGGGAATGATGTGCTGAAGCCATCTATCGATCTGGTCGGAAAACTTTGATCGCTAAAATTCCCCTTAAGTAAGTAATATATTTGACCGTTTCTCACGCTCCGATATGGAATGTTGAGGAACGGTTTCTTAAATTTTACCTTAAATTATGCTTGATAAAGATTTACTTGGGCAGGTTAAAGAGATATTCTCTGACCTGAAGAATGAATATAGATTCGAGATTGAATGCAATCCCGCTCTTGATGATGCAAAGCGGATGACAGAGTTTTTTATGGAGTTTTCCACAGCGTCGTCTCGTTTGAGTATTGTCGTGAAAGATAACAACAGTGATAAGGCAGTTGCCCATCTTGTAAGGAACGATGTGCCTACAGGCATTTCATTCCGGTGTATTCCTGCCGGTCATGAGTTCACGTCGTTGCTTCTTGCCATACTTAATGCCGATGGCAAGGGTAAGAATCTTCCGGATGATTCTTTTGCAGCGCGTATCAAGGCTCTGAACGGAGAGATTGCCATGACTGTATATATGAGCCTTGAGTGTACGAATTGTCCGGACGTAGTGCAGGCACTTGACATTATGGCTTTGTATAATGACAATATTTCAAGTGAGATCGTAGACGGAAATATGGCTGTCGAGGAGGCGGAAGCCTTGAATGTCAAATCTGTTCCGACTGTATATGCCAATGGAGAGTTGCTGCATGTTGGTAAAAGCAGTCTTGGCGAATTGCTTGAAAAGTTGGAAGAGAAGTTTGGCAGTGGTGACGCTGGTTCTGTGAGTATCAGGAGGTCGTTTGATGCGGTTGTTCTCGGAGGTGGTCCTTCGGGTGCGGCTTCCGCGATATATCTTGCCAGAAAAGGAATGAACGTAGCGGTGGTTGCAAAGACCGTCGGCGGTCAGGTGAAAGAGACCGTAGGTATTGACAACCTGATTTCCACCATGCACACCACCGGAGGCAAGCTTGCATCGGATTTACGCTTGCATATGGAGGATTATCCTATTAAAATATTTGATAACAGGAGTATTGAAAGTGCTGACTTGAAGTCAAGTACAAAGTCTGTGATAACCAAGGGAGGGGATGTGTTTGAATCTCCGCAGGTCATAATAGCTACGGGTGCGAGCTGGCGGCGTCTTGGTGTGCCGGGGGAGAATGAATATATCGGTAAAGGGGTTGCATTCTGTGTCCATTGTGACGGACCGTTCTACAAAGGAAAGAACGTGGCGGTGATTGGAGGAGGGAACTCCGGAATTGAAGCCGCTATAGATCTTGCCGCCATATGTCCGCATGTTGATGTTTTTGAGTTTCTTGACACATTGAAGGCAGATTCTGTATTGCAAGAGAAAGTAAGAAGCCTTCCGAATGTTTCTATCCATCTTTCATCTGCCGTCAATGAAGTTTTAGGCGATGGAAATAAAGTTACCGGATTGAAAGTGAAGGATCGAGAAACGGGAAAAGAGACGGAATATAAATTCAGTGGGGTCTTCGTTCAGATCGGCTTGACAGCCAATAGCGAACCGTTTTCCACCCAGCTTTCGCTGACGCGAGCCGGAGAGATTCTTGTTGACGAATACTGTCGCACGGATCTGCCGGGAGTATATGCTGCCGGAGATTGCACCAATGTCCCATACAAGCAGATAATAATAGCAATGGGGGAGGGGGCAAAAGCTGCCCTGACCCTTGTTGATGACAGGATGAGGAGATAGAGGTAACCTATCGTTTACTTAACAGGGGTCGCGGATTCAATCCGCGACCCCTGTCTTGAAAAATCGTCTGATCAGTTACTTAGGTTATTGTTGTTAATCCTCAGTCTGGGTTTCAGCATATTCCTTGAGCAGTTTCTCCTGAACATCTGATGGAACAAGCTCATAGCTTGAAAATTCCATTGTGAATGAACTGCGTCCACCGGTGATGGAGCTTAAGGAGGTGGAATAGGAAGACATCTCTTTGAGTGGCACTTTTGCAGATAGTTTCTCGATTCCGTTTTCGGAAGCCATTCCCATTATTATAGCACGGCGTCCTTGGAGGTCGCTCATTACATCTCCCATCGTGTCGCCCGGTGTAAGCACTTCCACATCGTAGACCGGTTCAAGGATCTTTGGATTGGCAGCCTTGAATGCCTGAGAGAAAGCGTTGCGACCGGCAAGGCGGAATGAGATTTCGTTAGAATCTACCGGGTGCATCTTGCCATCGTAAATCATCACACGCACATCGCGGGCATATGAGCCGGTGAGCGGTCCCTGTTCCATGCGGTCCATGAGACCTTTGACAATAGCCGGTATGAAGCGTGCGTCAATGGCTCCACCGACAATACAATTGTAGACCACGAGCTTGCCGCCCCAATCCAACGGAATCTCCTGTTTGTCGCGGACATTTAGCTTGAACTCTTGATTGCCAAACTTATATGTGTCGGGTTCGGGCATCCCCTCCGTGTAAGGCTCAATGATCAGATGCACTTCGCCAAACTGACCGGAACCACCGGATTGTTTCTTGTGGCGATAGTCGGCACGTGAAGCCTTCGTGATTGTTTCGCGATATGGTATTTTCTGGTCTATGAACTCGACCGGAAGTTTTTCATTGTTTTCAATGCGCCATTTGAGAGTGCGAAGGTGAAACTCTCCTTGACCTTTTACAAGTGTCTGTTTCAACTCCTTGCTTTGCTCTACGATCCAGGTGGGATCCTCTTCATGCATACGTGTGAGTATACCGGAAAGTTTCTCAGCATCGCTTTCAGTGAGCGGACGTATCGCTCTCGTATATTTAGGTTGCGGATACTTGATGAAATCAAATTGATAATCGCATCCCTTGGCATTGAGGGTGTTGCCCGTGCGCACATCTTTCAGCTTGACGGCAGCACCTATGTCGCCGGCTTCCAATGTGTCAATCGGGTTGCGTAGCTGACCGCATACAGTGAAAATCTGAGCGAGACGCTCCTTGCCACCACGCGCTACGTTCTCAAGGTCTTCGCCGGCTTTAAGGGTTCCGCTCATCACCTTGAAATATGATACCTCGCCTATATGTGGTTCCACTGAAGTCTTGAAGAAGAATACAGAGAGCGGTCCGTTAGCATCTGGTTTTACCTCCTCTCCGTTTACGGTCTCGGGAGCGGGCATGTCGCTTACGAATGGGCACACGTTACCAAGAAACTCCATCAGGCGGCGAACTCCCATATCTTTTGCCGCACTGAGCACAACAACCGGATATATAGAGCGGTCAATAAGTCCTTTGCGTATTCCCTCGCGCATTTCGTCTTCCGTGAGACTTCCTTGCTCAAAGAATTTCTCCATGAGAGTCTCGTCGTTTTCTGCAGCTGCCTCAACGAGTTTCTGATTGAGTTCGCGTGCTTTCTCAAGCTGATCTTCAGGGATTTCAGAAATTACGGGCGTGCCGCCGTCCGGTCCCCATTCATATTTTTTCATGAGGAGAACGTCAATCATGGAATGGAAATTCGGACCTGATTCCAGAGGGTATTGTA
Organism: uncultured Porphyromonadaceae bacterium; assembly: GCA_947297425.1. Taxonomy (GTDB): domain Bacteria; phylum Bacteroidota; class Bacteroidia; order Bacteroidales; family Muribaculaceae; genus Lepagella. The sequence continues at coordinate 4,475 of CAMYSW010000073.1, read as the reverse complement.
TCTGAACCACACGAGGTCCGAAATGTTCGCGCATTTGCTCCATCACATTCTCGAAGTCGGCTTTTTCGCCATCCATCTGGTTGAGACCGAAGATCACAGGTTTTTTGAGTTTGGCTGTGGTGCGGAATATGTTTTCGGTTCCTACTTCCACTCCGTACTGGGCATCCACAAGTATCAGACCCATGTCGCATACGCCAAGGGCGGTGTATGCATTACCCACGAAATCGTCTGCACCGGGGCAGTCAATGATGTTAAGTTTCTTATTGTTAAATTCGGCATTGAACACGGTTGAGAATACGGAATATCCATATTCCTTTTCCACCGGAAAATAATCGGACACAGTATTTTTAGCATCTACAGTGCCACGACGTTTTATAACTCCACACTCGAAGATCATGGATTCAGCGAGCGTGGTTTTTCCGGAGCCCTTAGATCCGAGAAGGGCAATGTTTTTGATTTCGTTGGTTTTATAAATCTTCATTGGGTACAAGATTTTAATTGATACAAGAATTTCTTTAATTGGAGAGGGAGAAGAATGCTCCTGTGTTGCAAAAGCGAGCGCAATTTAGTAAAAAATGTGGAAAAAAGGGAAGAATGGATAATGTTGTGTAACATATTTCCATAAAACATTATTACCTTTGCACTCCGAAATCATCAATAATTATATGGTTGAGCATTCAGTGAGAGCGGGAGTGTATGTGCATGTGGCTTTATGCCGGAGTAAGTGCATATATTGTGATTTTTACAGCGAGGTGTGTCGTGAGAGCTTTGATTGGCAACGTTACATTGCGGCTATGCTCGCAGAGTTTGACAGTCGCAAGCATGAGCTTGAGGGTAAAAGTGAGATCACGCTATATATAGGAGGGGGCACACCCTCTTTGATTCCGGTTGATATTTTTGGTCAGCTTATTGGCAGGATTAAAGAAATGATATATAAGGCAACCGGATTGTCTCGTATAATAGAGATAACGATGGAGGTTAATCCGGATGATGTCTCGGAAGAGCGAGCTTTGGCATGGAAGGATGCCGGAGTGAATCGGGTGAGTATGGGTGTCCAGAGTCTTGTTGACAGCGAGTTGAGGAGCATAGGGCGCAGGCATGATGCTCGGACGGCACTCCGTGCATATGAAATATTGAGCGGTGTCTTTGATAATTTAAGTCTTGACCTTATGTTCGGATTGCCCGGACAGACTATTGCTTCGCTTGGCAAAACGATAGATGCATTTGTAGATATTCATCCGCAACATATATCGGCTTATTCTCTGATGTATGAGGAGAGAACCGCCCTTACGCGCATGCGTGATGCCGGCAGGATAGAAGAGGCGGATGAAGATCTCAGTGTCGGTATGTTCAGAATGATAAATGACAGACTCAAGGATGCCGGCTATATAAGATACGAGATTTCCAACTATGCATTGCCGGGTCGTGAGTCAAAACATAATTCCGCATATTGGGATGGAACTCCTTATATAGGGATCGGCCCGTCAGCCCACAGTTTCGACGGCATGCGAAGCCGAAGATGGAATGTGGCAGATATAAATAAATATATGGTAGGTATAGAAAATAAAGAAAAGTTTTATGAAATGGAGATCCTGTCCGAAACGGAAATAAGGGAGGAGTTTATAATGACAAGCCTGAGAACCATAAAAGGGATTGAACTGGAGAGTTATGAAACTTCATTCGGGGCTAAAGCAAAGAACCAATTGCTTGATAAGGTGGATAAGATGATAAAGAACGGATTATTGGAATGTAAATCAGGATGTTTGCGTCTGACTGATTCCGGAGTGATGGTTTCCGATGAAATAATTGTTGAACTTTTTTAATGTGTTTTTTGCTCTTATATGATAATTATTTTATAATTTTGCAGCCGTAAAAGAAGAATTGCTCCAAAATTATATGGAAAGCAAGAAAAAGGTCAAATTCACCAAAATGCATGGTGCCGGGAACGATTACATTTACATCAATGCGATGAAAACCGTTCCTGATAATCTTCCCCTCCTTTCCCGACAGATAAGTGATCGCCATTTCGGCATAGGCAGTGACGGACTCGTTGCCATAATGCCCTCCCATATTGCGGATTTCCGTATGAGGATGTTTAATTCCGACGGTTCGGAAGCTGAGATGTGTGGCAACGCTTCGCGTTGTATCGGAAAATATGTTTTCGAGAAGGGTCTTACAGACAAGACGGAGATAACACTGGAGACCCTTGCGGGAATCAGAACGCTTCATCTTGAGGTGATAGAAAACGAAGTGGTGTCGGTTACTGTAGATATGGGAGAACCAGAGCTTCGTCCGGAAGCGATACCGGTTAGAAGCAACTCCTTGGTCTCAAAGATTTCGGAAAGAGAAATAATCTACGGACATGAGTATATTGTAACAGCTGTCAGCATGGGAAACCCCCATGCTGTTATTTTTACTGACAGGATTACGGACGAACTGGTTTTCATGGAAGGTCCGCGTATTGAAACAGCTGAGATATTCCCTAATAAATCCAATATAGAGTTCGCGCACATCATAGACCAAAGCCATATCTGGATGCGGGTGTGGGAACGTGGCTCAGGAGAGACTCTTGCATGTGGCACGGGAGCCTGCGCGACAGTTGTGGCGGCAGTGCTGAATGGATATACCGCTCGCCGGGTATTTGTAAAACTTTTGGGCGGTGAACTTGAAATCTATTGGGATGATCGGTCTAATCATGTTTTTTTGAAGGGTGGAGCGGAATTTATTGCTGACGGTGAGTTTTGTACCCCAACAACTATGGCACGAAATGAACTATGAGAATAAACGATAATTTTGAAAAGCTTCCGGAGAGTTATCTATTCTCGGAAGTGGCAAGAAAGTTGTCTATATATAAATCCGAACATCCTGAATCCGATGTGATAAGGATGGATATAGGAGACGTGACTTTGCCGGTCGCCCCATGTGTGATCGCGGCTATGCATCGTGCCGTTGATGATATGGCTCAAAGCGGCACATTCCATGGCTACGGGCCTGAACAGGGTTATCAATGGCTTCGCGAAGCCATTGCCGTGGTTGATTACAGGAAACGGGGCATAAACATAGATGCAGATGATATTTTCATAAGTGACGGAGCAAAGTGTGATCTTGGCAATTTAGGTGACATATATTCTTCCGATAGTATATTGGCATTGACGGATCCAGGTTATCCGGTATATGTGGATACCACGGTAATGTCTGGGAGGGCAGGAGAGCTGCTCCACGACGGACATTGGTCGAATATCGTTTATCTTGATTGCAATGCGGAGAATGGTTTCAAGCCGGAGGTGCCGCAGACTCATGTCGATGTGATAATCCTATGTTCTCCGTCTAATCCTACGGGCGCGGTGATGACTCGTGAAGAGTTGGAGGAATGGGTGTCTTATGCATTGCGGGAGAATGCACTTATAATATTCGATTCCGCCTATGAGGCGTTTGTTAGAGATCCGGAGTTGCCACGTTCCATATATGAAATAAAGGATGCGGATAAAGTGGCGATAGAAGTGAGGAGTTTTTCAAAAACGGCAGGATTCACCGGTTTGCGTTGCGGATATACAGTTGTGCCTAAAGCTTTGTGTGGCACAGATGCCCATGGAAAGGAAGTTAGTCTGAGGAAACTTTGGAATCGCCGCCAGTCAACCAAGTTCAATGGTGCAAGCTATGTTGTTCAGCGTGGAGCGGAGGCATTGTATTCTGAGGAGGGTCGTGAGTCTATAAGGAAGAATATTGATTACTATCTCGAGAATGCCCGCACAATACGCGCTTGCATGCAACAGGCAGGGTTCACGGTTTTCGGAGGTGACGAGTCTCCCTATATATGGGTGAAAGGGAAAAACGGTGAAAGCTCGTGGGAATTGTTCAGGATAATGCTTGAGAAATATGACATATCCGGCACGCCGGGTGTGGGATTCGGTAGTCTGGGAGATGGATATATTCGTCTCACGGGTTTCAATTCTTGCGAGAACACGCTCCGTGCGATGGAGAGAATAAAAAAGAATAGATAAAATAAGAAATGCCCGAAGCCGGGCTTAATTAAATATTTTATATTATGTCTAATTTAAGATTCAAGAGTGTGGAGGAGGCTTCCGGACGCAAAGCTGTGAAAGTGGAGCTCCCCAAAGAGAGAGTGGAAAGCTATTATGGCAAACAGGTATTCAATCGCCAGAAGATGTTTGAGTATCTTCCGAAAGATACGTTTGATTCCCTCGTGAAAGCTATCGACAACCGCGAACCCCTAAGCAGGGAGATTGCAGACAGCGTTGCTGACGGAATGAAACGTTGGGCGATAGATAACGGCGCGAGACATTACACCCATTGGTTCCATCCTCTCACCGGCAGCACTGCGGAAAAACATGATGCCTTTGTAGAGCACGATGGCAAGGGTGGAGTAGTGGAGAAATTCAATGGCAAATTGCTTGTGCAGCAGGAACCGGATGCTTCGAGTTTCCCGAACGGTGGTATCAGAAACACATTCGAGG
>CAMYSW010000072.1:0-10037 GCA_947297425.1 uncultured Porphyromonadaceae bacterium | reverse complement strand
TCTCCAAATCGAAGCTCCCGCAACAGTAGGCAACGGCATCTCAGCCATGTCGGATGAAATGAAACAGACTGCCGTGAAATGCTGGGACGAGTTTCTTGCTGCCGGTGGCGTAGTCATGAAAATGGTTCCGGCAAGCGGTGCGGCATCACGCATGTTCAAAGATATCTTCTCTTTTGTAAATGGGAAAAAAGATAAGCCTGACAACGATTTCATGAAGCATTTCTTTGAAAGGATTGAAGACTTTGCATTCTTCCATCGATTGAATTTCATCTGCCTTTCCATCTACGACAAGAGCGTTACATCCCTTATAAAGGAGAAACGTTATAAGGAAGTGGCACAAGCCCTCATTGGCAAAGAAGGTCTCAACTACGGCTATCTGCCTAAAGCTCTATTGCAATTCCACAAAGTTATCGGGACTTCCCGCACGGCTCTTGAAGAACATCTCGCTGAAGGAGCCATGTATGCCGCCGGCAAAGACCGAAAAGTGAGCGTCCATTTCACAGTCTCTCAAGAACACCTCCCATTGGTTATCGCAAAGGTGGAAGAGGCAGCCGGACATCTCGGACATAAATTTGATGTGACTTTCGACGTGACATATAGCGTTCAGAAACCATCGACCGATACTATCGCTTCAAATCTTGACGGCACACCATATCGCGAAAACGGCAAACTATTTTTCCGTCCCGGCGGTCATGGAGCACTTATCGAGAATCTCAATGATCTCGATTCAGACGTGATCTTTATAAAGAATATAGACAATGTGGTTCCGGACGAACGCCGCGAATCTACCGTGACATATAAAAAAATAATTGGAGGCATACTTGTTGCCACCAAACAGAAGATCAATGAGTATTGTAAGAAACTCGAAAAAGGTGTTCCCTCTAAAGATGAACTTGACGAGATGCTGCATTTCACACGCACAGTCCTTTGCATCACACATGATGGCGCCGACGATATGAATGATGAAGAGAAAGCTGAATATCTGTTCTCCAAGCTAAACAGACCTACACGCGTATGCGGCATGGTTAAAAACGAAGGAGAACCCGGTGGCGGCCCATATCTTGCATTCAATCCCGATGGCACTGTATCTCCTCAGATCCTCGAGGCATCCCAGATCGATCCAAAAAACAAGGAGGCTATGAAGATGATGAAAAACGCTACTCATTTCAACCCCGTCGATCTTGTGGTTTCAATCCGCGATTATCGTGGCAACAAGTTTGACCTTCCTTCTTTTGTAGACAAAGCCACTGGATTCATTTCAACAAAAAGTCGTGAAGGCGTTGAAATCAAGGCTCTTGAGCTTCCGGGATTATGGAATGGTGCCATGAGCGACTGGAACACGATCCTCGTTGAAGTTCCCGCAGACACTTTCAATCCTGTAAAAACTGTCAACGATCTTTTGCGCGACTCTCACCAGCCAATAATCTAATAAGTAAGTAAGAAAAATTAATGCACATATAAAACGTAGTTATTTTTGAGATGTTTTTGCCGCGTAATGAAGGAGCATATAAATATATGCGACTGAATTACAAGGTGAAAACAGACAAAAAGAACAAGTTTTATTGAGCAAGATTTCATTATTTACATATATCGGTTAATTTTTATTACTTACTTAAGGCTATAATATGAATATAAAAAAACTTGGCATACTTCTGCTGCCGACAATACTGCTTGCATCCTGTGCGGGCGGCAATGCCGACAGGGAAAAAGCAAAAAACGATTATAAGAATGCCCTCGCAGATTCCATAACCATGGCTGAACGACAGATAGACTCTTGTGAAAACAGAATCAAGATACTGTCTGACAATGTGAACCAATGGCTCGGTGACTTTACCGTAGTTGACAACTCTCGCGAAGTGGAAAGCTATTATATATTCAATGGTTGGCAGAAACGCTACCCGTTGCAGTCAACCGGTATTGTGGCAAGAATTTCAAACGGTGAGAAACTCGAACTCATAGCCGCGCTTAAAGGATCCACTTTTAATAGCATACGCGTTGTCAGTGGTGAAAGCACTGCGGAATCTCCTATCGTGCCGCATGATCAAGCACTAAATTACCGTCGAGAAGGCATCAACACTGTAATGTTTTCAGGAGAAGCGACAGACTCTGTTGCCGAACTTATCGCGAACAATGAGCTGAACAACATTAAAATTGTTTTTCTTGAAAACGGCAAAGAAAAAGGTAATTGGAACATGCCGGAGGATTATAAGAAAATGGTGTCAGCCACATGGATGCTATATTCATCACGAAGTCAACAGATAAAACTTGAAGGCTACATGAAGATGCTTTGCAAGAAAATCGAAATCTTAAGAACACATAAAGATCGCGAATGAAGAAACTCCTTATTCCGATGATGCTTATCCTCGGAGCGGCATTCGCTTCTGGGGAATGGCATTTCCCTGAGAAATATACAGGACCGAAAACTCCCACCACTGATACCACATGGCATGAAGATATCCTTGAGGGATACGAAGCCAGGTATGTGAATCATGGAGAAGCTTTCGACGGACCATGCCGCTCCACGATCATACGCAAGCTCGCCCCGGTGAAGTCAAAGAAGGCATATCTCTATGTGCATGGCTTCAACGATTATTTCTTTCAGAAAGAGATGGGTGAATTGTTCGTTGATTCGGGCTACAATTTCTATGCTGTTGACCTTCGTCGCTACGGACGCAGCTGGCAACCCTGGCAATATCCTTTCAATGTCCGCAAACAGAAAGAATATTTCGAGGATATAGACTCCGCCCTGTCACAGATACGTCGCGACGGCAACACAGACATAACCCTGTCAGGACACAGCACCGGAGGTTTGACTGTAGCATACATGGCTGCAATAAAAGGGGCACGCATCGGTGTGAACAGGGTTGTGACTGACAGTCCGTTCCTCGAATGGAACTTCTCCCCCATTATGAGAAATGTGGGGGCTCCGTTAATTGAGTTTCTAAGCAATTTTTCTAAAGACAGCAAGGTTAAGCAAGCTCATTGCGACGGATATGCATATTCACTCCTCAAGGAATACGACGGCGAGTGGACTTACGATACCGATTGGAAGATGATATATTCACCCCCGGTTACCTATAGTTGGGTAGGCTCTATAAATCATGCTCAATCCGAATTGATGAAAAAAGCCTCACACATTACAGTACCCATACTCGTGATGCACAGTTCCCGCAAGATATCAGGATGTAACTATACCCCTGAATTTAAGACAGGAGATGCCGTATTGGATCCGGCAATGATTCAGAAACGCGGTGAGAAATTAGGCAAAGTCCGTGAAGTCTGCACAATCGACAGCGGCATTCATGACCTTATTCTATCCCCAAGCCCGCATCGCGAAGCTGCTTACGACACAATATTCCGGTTCATCCGTAAGCATTAACCGCAAGTAATGAGTATTTTAAGCATCATTAAAGCAATAACATAACAAGGCGGTGTGTAAAAATTTACACACCGCCTTCATTTTAGCCTGACAGCGAAGTCCAATCAGGATGATAAAATAAAAGAGGTTCCTCATACGAAGAACCTCTTTTAGGGTGAAATATGGGTCTCGAACCCATGACCTTCGGAACCACAATCCGACGCTCTAACCAACTGAGCTAATCTCACCATGTGCTTTCCTTCAAAAGCGATGCAAAGTTATATCTTTTTTTTCATTCTTCCAAATTTTTCCATACATATTTTAAATTTTAAATAAGTGATCACATTAAACACATATTATAAACGCAGCTATTTTTGAAAGATTTTCCTATGTTGATAAAGGAGCAATGCCTGCATTGTGACTGAAGAAACAGGGGAAAAGATTCAAAAAGAGCAAGTTGATGATATGTGAGATTAAAATCATTTTATTATCGGTTTAATGGGATCACTTACTTACTTTTAAACAGCTTCTAAATCACTTCGTATTCCAATATGGATTACAATACTCATCCGAAATCCGGATATCCATCAAAAACTTTTCTGTTATTGCAAAAACTTTTTTGAACGGTATATTGTTCTATAGTTACGATTATTGTATTTGCACTGTGTTTTATTCATGGTATTAGAAAGAAATTTTTTAATGCTACAGCGAAGTTGGAGTTGTGAAACCCCGACTTTGTTTTGTTTAAAAAAGTTTACAAATGGAAATATATGCTCGTTTTTTACTAACTTTGCTCTCTCATATATCGATCATGAATCTGAAAAAATATACCCTTCTTTTTATAATAACAATATTTCCGCTATTGACACTGGCACAACGACCGATGTCAGCCTCCGGTGAAAACATCGGTGGAGCCGGAAAACAATCCAACAGTCTGAACAAAGATTCCGGAACAAAAAAGGAGACTTACAAACCGGGCAATGCATGGAAACTGTCGTATCCTCTCGGAAATCATGAAGAGTCCACACTCGACACACTCCTGTATAATTATCAAAGGCAGTTCATACCTGCCATGAATTCCGATGCATGGGCAACCACGGGGTCTTTTGCCGCGGAAGGTATCGACATGCTCTATTTTCAACGCCCCCGGCAGTCGGCATTCATGTTTGAAGATGCCTTGCAATATTGGCTTCCTTCATTCAAGAAGGAAAAGTTTTATAATGTATACATTCCCATGACTCTCCTTTCTTATAATTTCGGTGGCAACCGCGATAACCACACAGACCGTCTGAAAGGAGTATTCGCCGGTAATGTCAATAAGAAAATAGGTATAGGCGCAAACATAGATTACCTGTATACTAAAGGTGCATACAACAGTCAGGCGGCAAAAAACCTGATATACGGATTCCAGGGCTACTACACGGGCAACCATTACGAAATGCAGGCATTCCTGAACCATTACAACTCTCAGAATCAAGAAAACGGAGGAATCACCGACGACCTGTATATTGAGGATCCGGCTGTTCTTCAAGGCGGAGTAGACAAGATTGAGCCCAAAAGCATTCCCACGAGACTTAACGGTGCACAGAACAGATTAGTCGGAGCCGAGTTTTATATGTCTCACGCATATAAGATAGGATTCTGGCGCGATGACACACAGGAAGGCGACACTATTGAACGGCTCACTCTCGTGCCGGTAACAAAATTCATATATTCATTCGACTATAAATATAATCACCACACTTTCAAGAACACCCGTGCTGATGAAGCTTCATCATTCTGGGCAAACACATATTTCAATCCGGACTATACTTTAGACGATACCCACTATTGGTCTTTTGCCAACACCTTAGGCATATCCATGATTGAAGGATTCCAAAAATGGGCAAAATTCGGGCTTTCAGCATATGCCACATATGAGTTTGACAGGTTCAAACAATCTTATCTTCTTCCAGAGCCATCGGAAGAACCCAAGGAACTGACACCGCTGCCGGAGGGTTTCACCTTCGACCATGAGAAAAAAAGGAACAGGTTATGGTTAGGAGGAAGACTTGAAAAGATGAAAGGCAGCCTTCTGCGTTATGCTGCAAACGCAAAATTCGGACTAATGGGTGACGCTGCAGGCGACCTTGACATTGATGGATATATCGAAACCCGTTTCCGGCTCGGAAAAGACACCGTCCGCATCTCTGCCGATGGCTTCTTCCGCAATCAGACTCCATCCTACCTGTTGCGCCATTATATTTCAAACCATTTTGTATGGAACAATGATTTTGGCAAAACAAGGTCTTTCCGTGTCGGAGGTCACCTTCATATTCCATGGACCAAAACTGATCTGAGAGCCGGAGTTGAAAACATACAGAACTGCGTCTACTTCAATTCAAGCTCAATGCCCCAGCAACACGGAGGAAGCATTCAGATTTTCTCGGCATCCATAGAGCAAAAACTGAGATTCGGCATTTGGAATTGGAACAATACCGTAACATATCAGGCGTCATCCAACCAGGACATAATGCCGCTACCGGCACTGAGTGTCTATAGCAACATGTTCTTAGGATTCACAGCGTTCCGCGTGCTCCATATGCAGTTAGGGGTAGACTGCGATTATTATACCAAGTATCGTGGATATGACTATCAGCCGGCAACGATGTCTTTCCATGTGCAGGGTGAAAATCCGATATGGGTCGGCAATTTTGCAGTAGCAAACGCATATGTAACGGCAAAGCTATACAAAGTGCGATTCTTCGTGTTGTGGAGCCATGTAAACCAAGGACTATTCGGCAGAAACTATTTTTCATTACCCCACTACCCTATCGACCCGCGTCAGCTACGCTTCGGACTCTCGATTGACTTCGCCAACTAAAAAAAATTAAGGAACTGTTAAAAATAGTAATGCGCCGATGCTCAGCATCGGCGCATTACTTATATAGCCACAAAAGCAATTAAATCGCCTTTATTTTATAACACCAAGCTTATTACCAACCTTGATGAAAGCTGCAATTGCCTTGTCAAGCTGCTCGCGAGTGTGTGCGGCAGAAAGCTGGACACGGATACGGGCTTGATCTTTTGGAACAACCGGATAATAGAAACCTGTGACGTAGATTCCTTCCTTCTGCATTTCAGCTGCAAAATCTTGAGAAAGCTTCGCGTCATAAAGCATCACCGCGCAGATAGCGCTCTGTGTCGGCTTGATATCAAAACCGGCGGCAAGCATCTTGCTGCGGAAATACTCCACATTCTCCATAAGCTGAGTATGCAGGGAATCTGTCTCACCAAGCATCTTGAACATCTCAATACTTGCCCCGACAATCGATGGTGCCACCGAATTTGAGAAAAGATAAGGACGCGAACGCTGACGGAGCATGTCTATAATCTCTTTCTTACCTGTAGTGAAACCACCCATGGCTCCTCCGAACGATTTGCCGAGAGTTCCGGTGAAAACATCAATCTTCCCGTAGCAATTGAATTTCTCCGCCACACCATGACCTGTAGCACCGACAACGCCGGCAGAATGACTCTCATCAACCATCACGAGCGCGTCATATTTCTCCGCGAGTTCACAAATTTTATCCATCGGGGCTACGTTGCCATCCATCGAAAACACGCCATCAGTGGCAATCACCCTGAAACGGCAGTCTTTGGCATCAACAAGGCAACGTTCAAGATCCTCCATATCCGCATTCTTATAGCGGAAACGTTTAGCCTTGCAAAGACGCACACCGTCAATGATAGAAGCATGATTGAGCGAATCCGAAATAATCGCGTCCTCCTCAGTGAAGAGCGGCTCGAAAAGACCACCGTTAGCATCGAAACAAGCTGCATAAAGGATAGTGTCTTCAGTCTTGAAATAATCACTGATAGCCGCCTCAAGCTCTTTATGTAAATCTTGAGTGCCGCAAATGAAACGCACAGACGACATTCCGTAACCACGATTATCCATCGCACGCTTGGCAGCCTCGATTAGGCGACTATTGTCAGCAAGACCAAGATAATTGTTAGCACAGAAGTTGAGCACTTCTCCATTTACATTCTCAACCTCAATATCAGAACTTTGGGGAGTCACTATCACCCTCTCATTCTTATAAAGCCCGGCATCCTTGATGCCTTGAAGCTCTTTCTGCAGATGCTCCTGAAATTTTGTGTACATTTTGATGGTATTTAATTTTTGGTATTATAACTTTCCTCTCCATGTTATCATCGCATTTATACCATAGCTTCTTATCATGGCATAAAACGATAATATTTTTTCCAAAGTTAACGATTATTTATGAAATTTATTTAAATTTGCAAAGAAATCTAACCGTATAACGCATAATACGTCATGAAAAATATACTTATTATTGGAGCGACAGGACAGATTGGTTCAGAACTGACAATGCGCCTGCGCAAAGAGTATCCCAACGGTGATGTTGTAGCCGGATATATTCCCGGGGCAGAACCCAAAGGCGAGCTTGCAGAAAGCGGGCCCGCAATGGTGGTGGATATCACCAATCCCGCCCAGATTGCAGAGGCTGTGGATAAATATAAAATCGACACTATCTACAACCTTGCCGCCCTCCTCTCTGCTGTGGCAGAAGCCAAACCTCAGTTAGCCTGGAAAATCGGTGTGGGAGGACTTTATAACTGTCTGGAGATTTCAAGAGAAAAAGGGTGCGCACTCTTCACCCCGAGCAGTATCGGCTCTTTCGGTCCGGACACTCCCCACACAAAGACTCCGCAGGACACTATTCAGCGTCCGCATACTATCTACGGAGTTACAAAAGTGACCGGAGAAATGCTTTCCGATTATTATGCACGACGATTCGGAGTTGACACCCGTTCAGTCCGGTTCCCGGGACTTATATCATATGTGGCACCTCCCGGAGGCGGCACTACCGACTATGCCGTAGACATTTATTATTCGGCAGTTAAAGGGGAAACATTCAAATGTCCGCTAAAACCGGGCACATTCATGGACATGATGTATATGCCCGATGCATTACGTGCCGCAATTGAAATCATGGAGGCTGACCCTTCAAAACTCGTTCACCGCAATTCCTTCAATATTGCATCAATGAGTTTTGATCCGGAAATAATCTACAATAAAATCCGTGAATATCGTCCGGAATTTAAGATGGTATATGAACTCGACCCGTTGCGTCAGAAAATAGCTGACTCATGGCCCGACAGCCTTGACGACACATGCGCACGAGAGGAATGGGGATGGAAACCGGAGTATGATCTTGACGCCATGACCCGCGACATGCTCATAAACCTTGAGAAAAAACTGAAGCCATAAAACAATCCTATTCCCTTAAGTTAAAATTTATAAAAAACTGAAAACTCTTATGGAGTTTTCAGTTTTTTAATTTAATTTTGCCACCGGTTTTCCATCTTTCTGAAAAATCAGTGCATTAATGGAGCAAAATTCAATATCCAAAGAGTCTTATAAGAAGCTCTTAGACGCAATATTCCCGATTATATTGAAAAATGGCATGAAAGGCACCACAATGGATAAAGTGGCGCAAACACTCGCCATGTCCAAAAGGACTCTATATGAAATTTTCGACAGCAAGGAGGAAATGCTCAAGAAAGTGATTCTTTATTATCACCGCAATCATATTGCCAGTATAACCAAGATTTTCGAAGAATCAACTACTGTGATAGAAGCATTCTATCACATCCTCAAGAACCATCACAAGGTGATGGGGCAAGCTAACCCGGACTTTTTCCGGGACATGGATTCAGATTATGCCAAACTGCGCAGAGTATATGACCGTCATTCGGATTCTTGGCAGGATAATTTGCTAAGAGCCATTGACAAAGGAGTCAGCCAAGGAGTTTTCAGCGCAGATCTGAACTATCCTATTTTATTGAAAATGTTCCGCATACAAATGGAATCATTGAAACGCATGGAAGAGTTTCTTCCCGAAGATGTGACATTACCGGAAGCATTCGACATAGTCAGTATGAGTTTTCTCCGGAGCATCGCCTCCCAAGAAGGAATGACAATACTTGAGAATGTACGTAAGGAAGATCTCAAAACAGAATCGAAATAAATCTTATTATAAATAATATGGCTCTAAAAAAATCAATTTTAGCGACGCTATCGTTCCTATTGCCAATTACAGCCTTCGCCCAATCTTCGGCAACAGACACGCTGAAATTATCGCGGGAACAATGCGTAGCCATCGCTTTGCAAGACAACCCTACGATACGGGTGGCGGATCTTGAAGTCAAACGGGTGGATTATTCAAAGAAAGAGGTCATAGCAAACCTTTTCCCCACTATCGACTTTTCGGGTGCATACCAACGCTCAATCGAACTGCAAACCCTGAATATGAACATGGGAGGGGAGTCCACAAAAATCAAGATGGGATCCGACAACATGTGGAATTTCGGTTTCTCGGCCGCACTTCCCATAGTGAATGCAGCTTTGTGGAAATCAATCCAGATTTCAGACACTCAGATACTGTCTACACTTGAATCGGCAAGAGCATCACGACTCGACATGGTTAACAATGTCAACAAATCTTATTACAGCCTTCTCCTTGCAATTGCTTCACGCGATGTAATAAGACAGAATTATGAAATAGCCAAAATAAATGCCGATATATACAAGAAACAGTTTGAACAGGGAACAGCCTCCGAATATGATGTTCTAAGAAGCTCTGTGCAGGTAACCAATATAGAGCCGGAA
>CAMYSW010000071.1:0-10085 GCA_947297425.1 uncultured Porphyromonadaceae bacterium | reverse complement strand
GGTTGGAGACTTATAATCTGACACTTCAACCGATACGGAACCATACTCCTCGTTTCCGCTCACCATCCTCACCGTATAGTCTCCCAACAATCCGGTTTGGGGAATAACGAATTTACCTGTCACCCTTCCAAAACGGTCTGAGACAAGATCCAATGTATCCACTGTCTGATAATTGGCATCGCTGAGCAATACTCTTACTTTCTCTCCAGCAACCTGTCTCATCTCTCTATTCTCCCGGCTATATATCACACCCATAAAACCGAGCGTATCACCGGGATGATATATCGACAGGTCAGTAAGTATGCGTGCTGATGTTTCTTTCTTGGGCAAGTTATCACCGTATCCCCAGTTCCACAAGTTTCCGGCAAGTCGGTCACTTCCTTTACTTATCAATATGTCGTATGAACCGGAAGGGACTTGCACGAATCCATCGGAACCAGCCACCCTCTCAATCCTCTGTTTATTATTACGTGATGTAAAGACTACCTTTGCACCTGCAACCGGTGCCTGATTCATACCGTCAACCACATACAGTCTGTCACCCTCGTTAGTCTGGTCAGAAGCGCGGAAAGACGCAAGACGGGATACTGTAAACGTAGAGAGCGATTTTCTTTTAGCCGTATCCTTTATAATACCTGCCAACGTAGAATTTTTTGAAGGGACCAATACATATACCCCACTTTTAAGTGGAGAAAGTTCAACGTCGGTTCTAAATTTAACAGGCTTCTCCCCTATAAAGCTCACCGGCAATGCATCCACCACTTTTCCTATACCACTTATGGCATCGAGCCTTATATCCTTATTGATATATGAATCCGGTAACTTCACAACAAGGATATTGAATTTAAATACGTTGGACGACATTACCGACACCGTATCCTTTACGCCCGGATAAATGCGGCGAGGCAGAGTTACCGCTACATTTTCAGCACAAAGCACTGTCAGGCGATTTCTCAAGGCTGTCGCATTATCACAATCCGGAAATCTGTTAAGGTAAGATTCTATGAGTTCATATCTCTTTTTCAAGGCTTTATTTTTAGCCTCCAGTTGTCCCGACGGATCAAGATCGTCAACATAATCCCCCCTTTCTTCATTGTCACTGCTTGCAAGTATGAAAGAAGCGCAATATGGAGTGTCGATATAACGGTTCATACATTCTTCTGCATAATCCTGTCGTTCACCCCACGGCATGTTAGTGTATTTATAATAACTCATGGCTGAGGCAAGACGAAAGTTCCCCTCCTGCTGATGCCAAGATATATTGTTATCAATAATTTCATTCAGCAAAAAAGAAGCTGTCCGTTCGCTGGCTTTGTTGCCGGATGCCACACCGGTTCCGAAAGGAATGACAGACGCTGACTCATTGCCGGAAAAGCTCCCCAGCAAGTCACCTGCCTTAATTGTCATGAAGTCATAGACAGTCATCCCGATTTTTTCTCCATCCTTACCGTTTTCAATTATCTCAGAAATGGCAGTGATGGGCATATTGCGTGCTGCCGAAACATCATTAAATGCTTCCGACACCAATCCTGTCACTCTGTTTGAAAAGATATCACGGCTCCATTCCATAACATTCTCAGGAACATTCGTCACAGGCAACGCCCTGTTATTGTAAACCCAGGGAGTCGCATTATAGATACTTGTATATATCTGAGCCTGCAATAGTGTTGCCAACCGGGAATAAGGAGCTTTAAGCTTCTTTGAAAGGTTATCGAACAAAGCAATACCATCCTTATAATTCTCCTTAGAAATCAGATTGCGCGAAATCACAACCTGAATGGCAGCCTTTAGAGCCTTCACGTCATCCCCGGCGGTAAGTGCCGCCTGCAATTCAGCGTCGGCATTGTTGCCGACAGCCTCGGGAAAAGCGAAATCCGGTGTCTTGAATGTGTTCTGCACAGTTTTTGTCTCTGTTTTTGTAATATTTTTTACGTTCTTTTTTCCGACAGCCACCGCATCTGCGGCAAAAAGCGTCATGACTAAAAAAAACAAAAAGGCCGACATCCGGCCGACCTTTCCATCAAAACAACAATTTATCATATACAACTCATTTTCTTTTCTTATGCCTCATTTCACTCATCTTCTTGCGAAATTTCTCCTCAGCCGCCTTCATCTTGAACAACTGCTTGCTACTTAGGAAGGTGGAGAATTTTGCATCGTATTTTTTCTCGATAGCCGCATCCTTTTCTTTGGCCTCTGTGATGGCACGGCTAACAGCTGCATAATCCTCCTCTGTTGCCTGAGAGTCTTTTCTTACTTTACGCTCAAGTCTGCGTGTTTGTTCAAAGATACTCGTCCTTTCATCGTTCATTTGATTATAAATCTCGAAAAATTGCTTTTTCTGATCATCCTCCAAGTCAATCTCCTGAGCAATGAACTTCATTTTAAATTCCTTGAACTCCTTTCGCATTTCCTCACGGCTCTTCTTTCCCTGGGCATGCATACACCCAACTCCGAGAATCACCGCAAGACCTATAATAAATATCTTCTTCATATATATCTATCTCCCTATCTATTCTTCAGTTAGATTCAGATCATTATATTCAGATTCCAGTTCATAACCGAAATCAACTTTAAACTCCTCCATGGAATCATACTCACTCATCACTTCCCTTTCAAGTTCCAGATCAGACATTGTCTCGGGGAGGAACGAAGCGTCTGCAAAATCTGTCTCCGACAATGCCATGGCTATCTGCTCCGGTGGATTATCAAGACTCAAGGTAGCATTACCGGATGCATGATAGAATACCTTCATCATCAACCAGATTCCGGCAAACATGGCAGCAAGATATACATAAGGTTTCATCCGTTGCCATGCCGTCATCTCCACATGTCTTGGAGCTTCCGGAAAAGAAGGAAGCTTGGCATCGATCTCTTTATAAACCGATTCGAAATACCCTTCCGGCACGGTCCATCCCCCCTTCCTGCCATATTTCTCTATTAATATATATTCCTGCTTGTTCATGTTTTTGCTAATTCAATGTATTCTTATGACAACCATTCTTTATCAAGGTTTAACCGATATTAAAAAATTTTCAACATCAATTAGTTTTAGGTGGTTTTCAGTTTTCAGTTTTCAGAACCAAATCCGAAAACTGAAAACCGAAAACCTACTTTCATAATCAAATCTGAAAACTGAAAACCGAAAACTGAAAACTTTTTTACTTGAACAACGTTATATAGATACAAAGAAAATCGTTTCATGATGTTAGGTTAGTTCGAAAAAGTATTATGGAAAACACTTGAATGCGGCTGGTTGCGAAACCGGCCGCATTCAAGTATTAAAAACTCTATGTCTATCTATGAATTTATCCGGTAAATAAATAGAATGTTCAGTTTCATGTTCCATTTTCAAACCGGCATTTCTCAACAATCGAAATGCTCCTGCCAAGTCATCAAAACATCTGGCTATATATCCGACATTATAAATTTCAAGTTAGATAATTGTCACGAAAAGCATAACACAGAGTTGCATAAAAGGTTGTTATATTTAATTATGTGATAATATATGAGGGTGTCAAGTCGTAGCTGTTATTCACTGCCAGTTTTCTGGCGTGTTGAATCATACTTCTTACCTTATACTTTTTACCTTATCGAACCGGGTTCGATAAATGGTGATTTATCGGATGGAATTGGGAACATCAAACTGAACACCCTAGTAAATAAATGATCTCATCAAACACATTTGAATTGATTTAAACTTTTTTCATCGTTAAGATTTTGAGTATATTTTCAATATTGAGAAAGGAACATAGCGAGCTATGTGACTGACAGAATATGAGAAATATTCCAAAAATTCGTGAGATTTTGGCGGAGCATACCATGATGCCTGTGGCACAAGGATGGATGAAGAATAGTTGAACAAAGTCTTTGCCAGATTGTAGAAAAATATTTTTATAGAAGTTTTTTTCTATAAAAGAAATTTTATACAGAGAAAATCACTATATTCCTCATGCTTTCAAATAACTCTTTATCTTGATGCAAAGACTCCAACGGCAAGTCCGGAATTGAACTCTATCGGGATTTAGCACCGTATTCATTCGGATTCGCGGAAAGGACTCCGGAAGGACTAAACAGTATTGTAGGCGTATTGCTCTACCACGGTAGGGCAGATTAATCCTTTGCCGTAGTCATGGAGCCGTTCCTCGGCTGGAGCATAAAATCCTTATTTTGGAAATTAAGATTGATATTTTGCATAAAATACGCAAAAATCACGAATTAAATCTTTAATCCAATGTTTTTACCTCAATCAATGAAGCGTCATCTTCAAAAACTCCATCGGATGTAAATTCTATATCCTGTTTCACTATGGCATTCAAGTTTATTTTTTGATAAAAGCCATCAGAACAGATGAATATTCTTTCGGCTTGTTCCAACTTTTCTTGCTTGATTGGAACATTATCCCGATATCCCTTTCCATTGATACATCGTGTCAAGAATGTACCGCCTGCCTCAGCTACGACATGGTCTGTGGTCAACAATATTGTTTCTCCATTACATGCCTTATAAAGCCTCACATTGCCCTGCCATGCGTAATACAAAGAATCATCAATCATCAAAACGACGGTTACAGCGGTTCCCATCTTACATTTCAATTCCCTGCATTTTTTAGATATAGCAATATCGGCGGCATCAAATGCCATACGCAATACGTCTTCCGGGAAACATCCCTGAATCTTGTTAAGGATTGTGATCAATACGGATTCTGATACGATTTTTGCAGCTTCTGTACCATAAGACAAACCTCCCATACCATCTGCAAGGATCGCGATAAGAGTATTGTTGGACAACTTATGACATAAGATATAATCCTCATTAGTCTTATCCTTACCGGAGTAACTAATAGTTTTGAACTCAATCGTTTTCATCCTCTATCGCTTTTTGAAAAACATCTGCAATGGTTTGCCAAGTATCCTTTACAGTTTCGTATGTCAAACCATAATTATGTTCTATAATTTGATTTAAAAGCCTGCTCTCATCATCTTTCTCAAGTTCCCTTTTAATGCAGCCCTTATAATAGCTTATCTGCTCTTTGGTAAGAAGATGTAACAAATCTTTGGCAAGCCAATATCCTCCGACAATATATTCATCGAATTTTTCCCAATCATAAACTTCCGGATAAACATTACGGTCAAGGTTAGCCATGAAATAGTTGGACAAGATAAATGACATATCTTCCGCATCTTTGCTCGTTTCGATGTTCCTATCCAACCATGCATTAAATTTCAGAAGGAACAGACCATGAAGAGAGGCTATCTTTATATCAAATTCATCATCTATATTAACAATAATAGCCTCAGAAAGCACTTCATCAAACCCCTTCACTGACATCGCAATCTCTTCTTCGGGTGGCCAATAAATGTTATCATCTTCTTTGGCAACACCATACGGAACAACATCCAATTCATATTCACCATAATAGAATCGTTGGTGCATATGTTGTGATTTCTGAAAACCATCGGCAACAAGTCTTTCTTTGATTTCATCGAAGACACTCCAATCAGGTATTGCAATTGCAATGTCCAAATCTTTTGTCTTTCTGCCGGAAGTAGTACCGATAAGCTGACGGATAATTATATCACGGGCTGTTGCTCCGATAATATAAAATTCTCGCCCCATACGATTGAAACTATCCGTCAGTTTCTCCAGTAATTCCACTAATATCGGATTGGCTATTTTCTCACTTGTAATCTTTAAGTCCATAATCTAAAAGTCTTTCTGCCATTTCCTGACAGCGGCTGTTACCACTACCCTTCAAATCCGCATATATAAGCATCAACGGAACGAGTTGATTGTCAGTTTCCCATTTCCAGAATTTCCGATAGATTCTTATCTCTCCAGTCTCATTTTGCATTACCATTCCAGTCTTCAGGAGGTTTGCAGCAGGAATATCTGTATATATGTCAAATGCCCCGGGGTCCAAATAACCATCTATCTTATTTGCTCCGCCTTCTCCTCCCCAATACATACCTTCCGGCAACTTCAATGCAGTCCAATTCATCCGCTGGTCATTCGTTCGAAAACTCATTTTTCCAAGCAACAACCTGGGTTTCAACACTTGATTGTAATTCTCCACCCAAAGATTGAAAAGAACGTTTACGTTTTTGAGAACTCGTCTTCTATTGGTTTGCAAGATGAAATTTCTTTCCGTCAAGACATCGAATACATTCTTAATGGCTCCCAAAGAAATCCCGGTTGCCCCTTGTATTTCTCTGTAGGGCTTGTTTACATTAGCAATATCCTGTAATAGATAAAAAATCACTTTCAATCCAGCTTCTTGAAATGCCGGATAAGGCTTCTCCGCCATTAAAGTATTTTTTTCTCCTCTATTAGTTAGGTGAAATATCACCTTATTCTCTTTTTCATATCTGATATAGCAATTACCGACACAATCAAGCGTGTTGATACCATTGTTTGCCAAATCTTCCATAACGGTTGGTGTGATATATTTGGCAATCAACAATACGGGGTGCTTTTCTGCTGCTAATGCTTTTAGGCGACTTGCAACATTACCGACAGTTGCAGTTGTCACCGTGTTTTTGACTTCACATAGAAAATCCACATTCATAATCCGGACGACAGCATAAAAATTCCGGTATGGATTGTTCTCCATTTGAATGACAGCTGTTTCAGGTAATATCAATTTTCCCCGTAATGCCTTCAACGCTAAATTCAATGTTTCATGTTCTGTCAACACCATAGTTTGTTCATTTTATCGTTATGTTCATTTATAATGAACACTGCAAAGATAGTGAACAAACTCCAAATCGCCAACAGTTTTGTTCATTATTTCTACACGTTCATTAAAAATGAACAGCTGTTTAACAGTGAACAAAAACTGCTTTACAAAAGTAATCAAAAAAGAAAAACTATCTTCTCAAAAGATTACAAGACAAGGTCATACCCTTTGCAAATACAATGTTTGCTGTCGGTTTTAGCGACAACAGATGACAGAATGAGTTTGAAGGATATCAGAGAATTCATTTAAAGCAAAGGAGCATTCATGAAGCCGACCTTCTGCCGAGCTATGTGACTGAGTCGCAAATGAAGAAACACGGGAAAAGATTCAAAAAGAATTTCACCTATCCAAGCGCATATTCATTGGCTGACAAATATCTTAGAAACTATTTCAATCCAAGTATTGATGTAAGTTTCTTGACTGCATGATGATACGATGCCTTCAACGCCCCTACGGATGTTCCCAATATTTCCGACATCTGATCATATTTCATATCATCGTAATAACGCATATTGAAGACAAGCCGCTGTTTTTCAGGAAGAGTATCTACCGCCTTGCGGAAGTCTACCTGCAACTGATCGCCATCGAAATATTCATCGCTCTCAATATTAGTAAGCAAGAATGAATCATCACCGTCGTCCGTTACATTATTGCGCTGACGTTCCTTATTCAGGAAATTTATTGTCTCGTTTATCGCTATCTTATACAGCCATGTCGACAATTTGGCATCGCCACGGAAATTATGCAGGTTACTCCACGCTTTTAAAAAACAATTCTGCAAAAGATCATTGGCATCGTCATGACTCTCCACCATCTTACGTATCTGCCAATACACCTGCTCTCCGTAAGTACGCATCAAGGTGTCGAAAGCCTTTTTTGCGGTCTTCGGATTCTGCAGGTCTTCAATTAGCTGCTTCTCATCTATTGGAGCGGTGTAAGCCATCTGGAGTTAGTTATATGAACAAAATTAAACAAAAAAAAAGAGAGAAGCAAAAACTTCCCTCTTTCTTAGCATTTCTTAAGAAATAAGCTACCTATTCATTATTCTTCTTCATTATTCTTCCCTGTTCTCTTTATTAAAAATATGTCTTAAACGGGAGAATATCCTCTGCGACGTAGATTTTGTCGGCACCACATTGGGCGTGTCCTTCAAGCTTTCTATCGCAGCCTTTTCAGCATCACTCAACTGTTCTGGCACATATACCATCACATTTACCAGCAAATCACCTTTTACGTTGCTATTCATTTTCGGAAGTCCCTTGCCCCGCAAGCGAAGCACCTTACCGGGCTGCGTGCCGGCGGCAATCTTCAACCTTGCCTTACCCTCAATCGTGGGCACTTCCGCCGTGCCGCCAAGCGCAGCTGTCGGGAAGTCAAGCATAAGATTATAGATCAGGTCATTCCCTTCTCGGATCAACTCCGGATCTTTTTCTTCCTGAATCACTATCAGAAGATCACCGTTAACGCCTCCACGACGCGGGGCGTTACCCTGTCCGCGGATTGTCAGGACCATGTCATTCTCAACACCTGCCGGAATATGGAAACTTACAATCTCCTCTTTCTTTTCAACGCCCTGACCATGACAATGAGGACATTGCTCAGTGATTATCTTCCCCTCTCCGTTACATTCCGGACAAACGGAATGGCTCTCCATCGGACCCATTATAGTCTGTTGCACGGTGGATATATATCCTGAACCGTGGCACCGGGGGCAGGTGCCGAATGCTGTTCCATCTTTCGCTCCGGTGCCTTTACAGATCGGGTCGGCAACAAGTTTCGGAATCTTGAGCTTCTTGTCAACGCCATTCATTATGTCTTTTAGCGTGACCTTGACGGTGATACGCAAATCCGTGCCTTTATTCACATGCTGACGCGGGCGACCTCCGGCTGCACCGCCGAAACCTCCGCCACCGAAACGACCACCGAAAATGTCACCGAAAGTAGCGAAAATATCTTCCATAGACATGCCGCCGCCGAAACCGCTGAAACCGCCGAAGCCTCCGGAACCGCCGCCGAAGCCCTGCGGTCCCATCGAATGACCGAACTGATCATATCGGGCACGTTTATCAGCATCGCTCAATACACCATAAGCCTCTGCCGCCTCCTTGAACTTCTCTTCGGCATCCTTGTCTCCAGGATTCCGGTCCGGATGATACTGGATCGCTTTTTTACGGTAAGCCTTCTTTATTTCATCAGCTGTGGCATTCTTTGAAACGCCAAGCACTTCATAATAATCTCTCTTTTCAGCCATAATGTTTTGTCTTTACTGAGCCACAACCACCTTTGCATGCCGCAGCACCTTGTCATTGATCATGTAGCCCTTTTCCACAGTGTCTATGATCTTTCCTTTCAAAGATTCGTCAGGGACAGGCACTGCAGAAATCGCCTCATGCTTGTCGGCATCAAATTCGAGATCCTCAGGATCCATCTCCTTCACGCCGTTCTGCTCCATATATTTTTTGAGCTTCTTATAGATAAGTTCCATCCCCTCCCTTACGGAAGTTGCATCGCCCGAATCTTCAGTAGCCTTCAACGCGCGCTCAAAGTCGTCTACGATGGGCAACAACCCTTTGAAGGCTGACTCGGCTGCGTTTTTAATTAGTTCCGATTTCTCTTTCAGAGTGCGTTTACGGAAATTATCAAATTCCGCCATAAGGAAAAGATACTCTTTTTTCTCTTTTTCCACTTCTGCCTTAAGCTTCTCGTTCTCTTCGGCAAGCGATACCGTCTCTTCAGCCACCTCCTCGGAAGCCTCTTCATTTTCAGAAACAGTCGAATTGACATCATCCACAATTACAGCGTCTTCAGCCATCTCTTCGGGATTTATATTCTTATCTTCCATATCTTTGTTCTTTCTGTCGTAATGCTTTTTATTGTTTTTTCTGTCGAATCTTCCCATAGCACTTCAAATTATAAGCCAAATTATGTTAAAATAAATGAAACCTGCCTCGGAGACAGGTTTCGAATAGATTTTCAATGAGCAGAAGCTTCTAAACTCTTCTGTTGTAGATTTCTATTGTAAAATCTCTTCTACTATAGCTTTAACAAATATATACCCTCTATAGTTTCTTCACCTTTAAAACATAATTCCGCCTCCTCTGCAACAGCCTTATTCCGGAAAATGCCGTATATAGAACTGCCGCTACCACTCATCGATGCATAGACAGCTCCTGCGGAGATCAACCGCTCCTTAATTCTGCACAATTCCGGATAACGGGGGAAAATAGAATCTTCAAAGTCATTTTTTACAACCGACTGCCACTGCTCAACAGGGATGTCCGGCAAACATTTTAAATCAACCTCCCCTGCCTTGGGAACTACCCCTGCAAAAGCCTCTTTTGTAGAC
>CAMYSW010000070.1:0-10262 GCA_947297425.1 uncultured Porphyromonadaceae bacterium | reverse complement strand
GAACGCTTGTTCCCACAGCACACACATTGCGACCGTTATCCTTGGCTGCATTAACAATATCAACAAGGTCTCCGTCAACGATGGTCTCTTCGCTATCCATGCGATGTTTCGTGAGATCTTCAACATCAATCTCCTTGAAGTTGCCACGTCCGGAATGGAGCGTAAGGAATCCCCTCTCCACACCCTTGATTTCGAGACGCTTCAGCAACTCCCTGCTAAAATGCAGACCGGCAGCCGGCGCCATAACGGCTCCCTCCTTTTCAGCATATATACATTGATAACGCTCCGCATCTTCCGGCTCTGCCTTACGGTTGATATATTCAGGGAGCGGAGTCTCTCCAAGGGCATAAAGAGCCTCTTTGAACTCGTCATGGGGACCGTCATATAGGAAACGGAGTGTGCGACCGCGTGAGGTAGTATTGTCTATCACCTCGGCAACCATCGAATCATCATCTCCGAAATAAAGCTTATTGCCAATCCTTATCTTGCGTGCCGGTTCAACCAGAACATCCCATAGCTTATTTTCTGCGTTAAGCTCACGCAGGAGGAACACTTCGATACAAGCTCCCGTTTTCTCTTTATTGCCATAAAGACGCGCAGGAAAGACCTTGGTGTCATTAAAGATCATTACATCGCCTTCATCAAAATAATTGATAAGTTCTTTGAAAACATGATGCGAGATTTCACCGGTTTTGGCATTCACCACCATCATGCGACACTCATCACGGTTCTCGACCGGATATTGAGCGATCAACTCCTCTGGGAGTTTAAACTTGAATTGTGAAAGTTTCATAATCAGGTTTGTTTCTTCTGCCGACACGTCGGCAAGTTATATGCGTCTATTCAGTCACGGAAGTGACTTCATTATTATTCATTTTATAATCATCCGGGAATGTTATCGGACCATTAGCTATCACCTCGACTGCCTTATCCACAGACAAACAGTCGTCAATTGCAATCTCACCGACCCTCGTGCGCCGCAATGCTGTCAGATGGCCACCGGAATCCAATGCCTCCCCAATGTCTCGGGCGAGTGCACGTATGTAAGTGCCCTTGCTGCATACAACACGGATCGTAAGCACAGGAGATTCAAAAGACACAACCTCGATCTCTTTTATTTCCAAGGGTTTTGCCTTCAGTTCAACATCTTTGCCTTTACGTGCGAGATTATAGGCACGTTTGCCGTCAACCTTCACTGCTGAAAACACGGGAGGCACCTGCATAACACGTCCTATAAACCGAGGCAACACATCGTTAATGCTATCCAATGTGATATGTTCCCAAGGATAGGTAGCATCTATCTCCGTTTCAAGGTCAAAACTTGGCGTGGTTGCACCCAAAGTTATCTCCGCCACGTATTCCTTGGAGCCATTCTGTAATGCCTCTATCTGCCTTGTAGCCCTGCCTGTGCACACGATCAAGACTCCAGTGGCAAGAGGGTCAAGAGTTCCGGCATGTCCAACCTTGAATTTCTTAACACTCAAACGACGCTGAATAGCTCCACGCAACCGCTTCACCGCATCGAACGATGTCCATCCCAACGGCTTGTCAATTCCGATTATTTCTCCGCTTATAAAATCCATCACTACCAAAGCATACAAATGACGCCCATAATCAGGCAATACGCAGCAAACCATACAAGCTTGCCACGCTTCACGATCTCTATCATCCACTTGCAGGCACAACATCCGACAACGAACGCAGCCGCAAAGCCGATAATCAATGCCGTAGCTCCCACTTCAGTAGTCTGGCCGGCAATTCGATCAGGAGCAAGCATATCCTTGATATCGAGCAATGCTTCTCCTAAAATAGGGATAATGACCATGAGAAATGAGAATTGTGCCATCTGATCACGCTTGTCGCCGAGCAAAATACCTGTGGCTATCGTAGTTCCCGAACGGCTAAGTCCCGGAAGCACGGCAACCGCCTGTGCACAACCGATGATAAAGGCATCAGTCCATGATATATCCCTTCCCCTACCGGCAGGCATAAGCCTATCGGAATAATGGGCAAACGTAAGCAAGAGAGCTGTGACACACAAGCATATGCCAACTATGAAAAGTCCACTCCCGAAAAACTGTTCGACCCAATCTTTAAAAAGGAAACCGACAACAGCAATCGGGATGCATGATATGAGGATCTTGCACACATAATAAAAATTATAGTCTTTACGGAAAGTAAAGAAACTCACACACAATCTGGAGAACATAGGCCACAGAATAACCAATGTCGAACAGACCGTGGCGGCATGAACTATTATGTCAAACTGCAAAGTCTCATCTGAAGGAAGATCTATACCAAGAATCTCCCGGAATATCTCAAGGTGACCACTGGAACTGATCGGGAGATATTCAGCAAGTCCTTGCACAATGCCCAATATAAGAGCGTCAAGCCATTCCATTTATATCAATCGGGGATTATAAATTAGTAATTGTCAATCAGAGAACACATCAATGAGCCTATTTCTTCCTGGGCATCCATATGATTGAAAATGCCATCAATAGGAAACCGAGAAAAGACAATAGAGGACCGACAACTATCCTGCGGGTGCTGAAGACTTCAGGATTGAAATCCGTACCGTTCGTGCCGCCACCGCTCATAAGTAAAAAACCTATGATGATAAGAGCCAGACAGCCACCCATCATCCAGAAATTCACCTTAGAGAAAGGTCTCTGTGAACTATTCATTTTGTCGAGTCCGTCTTTCGACGTATTTTCAGTTTTTATATTTTGGATTGCCATAAAATTATATTTGCCTTTTATTGAAGTTGAAAACCGTCTTTGATTTGATTAACGGAAAAGCTCGTCATAATCCTTCCTCAAATACCTTGCGGTAGCTATCCATGCCGTAAGCGAACACAGAATCATACCCAATGCAATCATTCCACCTGCTATACATCCAAAAACCTGCCAGCTTATAACGGAGAGCAGATCTCCGATTCCGGCATAAGGTGCACATGCAAGTGAAGCGGCAAGAATCAATGACGACAACATGCCCGCCATCAATCCGCAAAGAGCATTATTCATCACTACCGGTCTTGAAATAAAACCACCGGTAGCTCCGACAAGCTGCATGGTGTGTATCGTAAAACGTCTGGAATAGATAGTGAGCTGGACAGTGTTGTTTATAAGCACAAAAGAGATCACGAGCATAACAGCCGCCACTATCCCCAAAATCAATGTCATGCCGGCAATATTTGCATTCATAGCCTCGACCATTTCCGATTCCGGAGCATCAACACTCTCAACCCCGGGGATTGCCTCCACTTTCCTTTTTATACTCTCTATTTTATCATAACCGTTCCATTCTGCTTTCAACGTAAAAGTCACTTCCGGACTTAAAGGATTTATACCATACAGTTCAGTAAGATCCTCTCCCGTATCTGCTGTCCAATTTTTCAAAGCCTGCTCCTTGGAAACAACAATCACTTTCTTTGAGAAAGGTTCCTTACTTATCTGACGCCCTATTTCGTTTGCCTGCGCATTACTGAGGGAATCTGCCATAACGGCACAAAGCTCCACCTGTTCTCGCAAACGACGTGTCTCGCTATTGGCACCGACCCAGACCATTGCAATGATCCCGACAAGCATAAGCACAAGCGTCACACTCACAATCGTTGTGAGATGTGATGCCCAAAATGAGATTTTTACTTCTTTATTTTCCATTCAATCTGCAAAGATAATAAATCACACCCCAATTTGTCAAGCATTTATAGTTATTTTTTAAGCAAGTTGCAAAATTTGCTTTTAAACTTAACAAACTTGTTTAGACAAGTTCATATGTTTAAGTGGCAAAATATACCGATTTTTTTTGTAATTTTGTATTTATGCATGAAAAAAATCTGAAAGCGGCGTTTCATACATTGGGATGCAAATTGAATTTCTCTGAAACCTCGGCAATAGGCAGGGTCCTTGCTGAGCGGGGCATTACACGCGCAGCTCGTGGCGATTCTCCTGACATCATCGTTGTCAACACTTGTTCCGTCACCGAGACCGCAGACAAAAAAGGGCGACAACTTATCAGGCGCCTTGCAACTCGTTATCCGGAGGCAACAATGGTGGTGACAGGTTGTTATGCACAACTAAAGCCACAGGAAGTAGCAGAGATAGACGGAGTTGACATTGTTTTAGGCTCCAACGAAAAACTGAAAGCAGCCGAATATATTGACAAATGGCTTCATTCGCGCCAAAAACAGATGGAAGTCACACCTTTCAAGAAAATCGACACTTTCATACCTTCTTGCGAACGTGGAGACCGCACACGCTATTTCCTTAAGGTCCAGGATGGTTGCGACTATTTCTGCACATACTGCACCATACCTTTCGCACGTGGAAAATCGCGGTCAGGCACAATATCACAGTTAACAGACATGGCGCGTGCAGCGGCAGCCGAAGGTGCGAAGGAGATAGTCATAACCGGCGTGAACATAGGTGATTTCGGCAAAAACACGAACGAGACTTTTTTTGACCTTATCAAGAGCCTTGACAAAGTTGAAGGGATCGAACGATACCGCATATCTTCAATCGAGCCGAATCTGCTTACCGAGGAGATAATAAACTGGGTGGCAAACGAATCGCGTGCTTTCATGCCTCATTTCCACATCCCTCTCCAAGCTGGTTCAGACACGGTGTTGAAAAAAATGAACAGACATTATGATACAGCCTTGTTCTCATCGCGAATCGCCATGATACGCAATATGATACCGAACGCATTCATTGGAGTGGATGTAATAGCGGGGGCACGAGGAGAGACTACCGAAGAATGGGAGAAAGGAATGAATTTCATCAAGTCTCTGCCAATTACCCGTCTTCATGTCTTCCCGTATTCAGAGCGTCCCGGAACGGCGGCACTGTCACTTGGCGATTCCGTAGAACCGAAGGAGCGTCACCGCAGGGTGAATCTACTTACTGAAATTTCAGATACCAAATTCGATGAATTTTATCGCATCCATGAAGGAACAGAAGCAGAAGTCCTTTGGGAACATCCCGCAAACGGAGGTTCGATGATGCATGGGTTCACCCGCAATTATATCAGGGTTACAGCGCCATTCCAACCTGAACTTATCAACTCGCTATCCCGTGTAAGACTCCTGAATCAAGATGCAGAAGATCCGGACTCAATGTGTGCACAATTAATATAGGTATGAAAAAGCTTGGCGTTATAATATTGAATTGGAACGGGGAAAAACTGCTGAAAAAGTTTCTTCCCATTGCTGCAGAACATACCATATCAGAAGAAACAGACCTCATTGTCGCCGACAATGGGTCTTCCGACAATTCTGTTGAATGGATAAGGCGCGAACATCCCGAGGTAAAGGTCATTGAACTTGATAGGAACTATGGATTTTCAGAAGGTTACAACAGGGCTATACGTGAAGCGGATTATGAATATATAGTGCTCCTTAATTCAGATATAGAGGTAACTCCGGACTGGTGGAGACCTATGCTCGGATTTATGGAAGCAAACCCGCAAGTAGGAGCTTTGCAACCCAAAATACTCTCCTATGCCGACAAAGGCAAATTCGAATATGCCGGAGCTGCAGGCGGATACCTCGATTCATTAGGATACCCGTATTGCAGGGGACGCCTGTTCGACATCGTGGAAGAAGACGCTGGACAATACGACGGTCCGGCGGCAGACGTATGCTGGGCTTCAGGAGCATGCCTCATGACAAGACGTGAGCTATACCTGCGTCTCGGAGGACTTGACACCCTGTTTTTCGCACACATGGAAGAGATTGACCTTTGTTGCCGCATCCTGAATGCCGGCTATAGGGTATGTGCAATAACGGACTCCGCCGTATATCATGTAGGTGGAGCGTCTCTTGCACAAGGGAATCCGAAGAAGACATATCTCA
Organism: uncultured Porphyromonadaceae bacterium; assembly: GCA_947297425.1. Classification (GTDB taxonomy): domain Bacteria; phylum Bacteroidota; class Bacteroidia; order Bacteroidales; family Muribaculaceae; genus Lepagella. The sequence goes on along the minus strand of CAMYSW010000070.1, from coordinate 4,405 downwards.
ACTTTCGCAACAATCTCCTCCTCCTCCATAAAAACCTGCCTGAAAAAATAGGGAAAAGGAAACTTTTCATACGGAGGCTTGCCGATACACTCGCGTTCTTGATGTATATTGTAAAATTTGATTTTCCGAATGCCCGCGCTATTTTAAAAGCTCATCGCGACTTCCGGGAAATGCGTAAGAACTATACAGACTTCCCGGCAGAAGACATACTCCGCCGTCAACCGGGTGCCGACAAAAGCGCAATCTTCGAACGTTATATCAAAAGACGGAAATTTATCACGAATCATTAAACATTAACAAAATGCGTCCATTAATATTAGTAAGCAATGACGACAGCTATAGCGCCAAGGGTGTACGCTGTCTTATAGACCGCCTTATCCCGTTCGGGGATGTAGTTGCAGTGTGTCCCGATGCTCCGAGGTCCGGACAGTCAATGGCAATAACCGTCAACGATGCCCTCAAGCTAACCGAGCTGCCCGACTATAACGGAGCTAAAATGTATAAAGTGAGCGGCACTCCCGTAGACTGTGTAAAGCTTGCCATGCATCATATACTTCCACGCAAGGCAGATCTTGTGGTTGCCGGCATCAATCACGGTTCCAACTCTGCCGTAAACGTTCTCTATTCCGGCACGATGGGGGCTGCAATGGAGGGATGTGCTTTTGGTATCCCCTCAATCGGGTTCTCCCTCACTGATCATTCTCATGATGCCGACTTCACTCCTTGTTTCAAGGCAATAGACTTATTGGTAAAAGAGGTGCTTGAGCATGGACTTCCCGAAGACGTGTGCCTCAATGTTAATGTCCCGAATATCAGTGACACCCCGACAGAAATGAGACTTGCGGTCGCCTGCCGTGGCAAATGGAACGACGAATACAGGGAATATACAGATCCACACGGACATAAATTCTATTGGCTCACGGGTGAATATATAAATGAAGAGCCGGAGAATGAAAAGACCGACGAATGGTGCCTGTCTCACGGCATAATATCGGTTGTGCCAATATGCATCGAAAGAACAGCACCAATAACAGGATCTACAGAATGGCTAAACACCATTTCAGACAAGTATCAACAGAATATTTAAAGGCTGTTTTAGAAACTGTAAATCATAGTTTCTATTGACAAATTTCATATTAGGGCAGATTAGGGTGAATATTTTGCCCTAAATTTGCCCTAATATTTTGTTTATTACATATTAATTTGTAAATTTGCATTCCAATAGTTTGATTAAGAAATGACAGCAAATCGCATATATCGTTTCATTGACAATTTATTGTTGCATTAGTAAAGTTATGGATTAATAGTTAAATTAGAATTAGGACCTACATTTGGCTTCGAAGGATTTCGAGGTCATTTGGAAAAAACGGGAGTGTAGTGATACACCCCCGTTTTTTATTGCCGATGGCCGGAATAAACAGAAAAAAGTATTATTTTTGCAGTTGAAATTAAAAAAAATTGAAATCATCTCTGCCCGTTTGTTATGCAATTATCAATAAATGAAATTGCCGCACGGCTCGGTCTTAACACCGCGCTTCACGACACAGACATCACCTCCCTCCTCACTGATTCCCGTTCGCTGTCAAATCCTGTAGGAACACTTTTTTTTGCCATTCCCACCAAAGGCAATGACGGTCATAACTACATACCGGAATTATACAACCGGGGCGTCAGGAATTTCGTAGCCAATAAAATACCGTCATCCCTGTCCAATAAGGGAGACATTAATTGGCTCATCGTTGACAACACAATACAAGCCCTACAGAAAATAACGTCACGCCCCGATGATTTCGGGGGGCACATCGTTGGCATCACCGGCTCACGAGGCAAGACCACCCTGAAGGAATGGCTCTACCAGCTGATGGAGCCATTGTCTGACATCTCGCGCAGTCCACGAAGTTACAATTCACAAATAGGTGTGCCTTTATCCATGTGGGAGATAGACAACCACACGGCATTGGCAATAATAGAAGCCGGCATCTCAAAAAAAGGTGAGATGGAGAGGCTGGCAAACTGCATATTGCCAGACACTGTTATCGTAACAAACATCGGAGACACCCATGCCGAAGGCTTTGAATCAAAAGAGGATAAGGCTACACAAAAAATGATGTTAGCCGACACCGCTGCGACAAAAACAATCATATATTGTCTTGACTATCCTGAAATATCTAAAGCAGCAGACAAATTCAATAGGGATAAAAATATACTGGCATGGTCGCTGAGAGATAAATCTGCGCCATTATACATAGAAACAAAGACGCTGAACAGGGGCGAGATGAATATCAAGTATCATTACAAAGGAGAGACTCACGATTTCTCCGCACCACTTGAAAACACGTCTGATATTGAGAACGCGGCAAACGCCTTGGCATTCATGCTGTCAAGCGGGATCAAACCGGAAGTGATCGCGGAAAGGTTCAGACACCTCCACAAGATAGGGACCCGGCTGAACGTTACAGAAGGCGTTAACGGATGCTCGATTATACTTGATTCATACACTTCCGACTTCTCGTCTCTTCGCCCTGCATTGGACTTTATGAGACGCAGGCGTATACCCCGCCAGACATCAACACTGATACTTAGCGATCTGCATCATGAAACCTCTTCCACAGCAAGCCTCTATAGAGATATCGCGGAAGTAATATGCACCGCAGGCATAGAAAAATTTGTAGGCGTTGGGAAAATGCTTACTGAACATAAGCAACTCTTTCCGGACAATTCAATTTTCTTTGAAGACACTGTTTCATTGCTGAAGGCTCTCTCGACATCAGATTTTTCAGACGAAATAATACTACTCAAGGGATCTCCGGAATATAATTTCAGGGACATTGCAGACATGCTTGAAGCCCGCAAACATGAAACGGTGCTGGAAGTTAACCTTGATTCCATAGTTACCAACTATAACTATTTCCGAAGCAAACTTCCCTCCTCATGCGGGATCGTATGCATGGTAAAGGCATCAGGATATGGTGCAGGAAGCTATGAGATAGCCAAGACTCTTCAAGATTGCGGAGCTGCATATCTTGCTGTGGCGGTACTTGACGAAGGTATCGAATTGCGACGACAAGGTATCACGATGCCGGTGATGGTTATGAACCCTAAAGTGGTGAACTACAGATCAATGTTTGCAAACCGACTGGAACCGGAAATATATTCTTTCTCGATGCTTGAGGATGTGATTGCCGAAGCTGAAAAAAATGGAATAACTGAATATCCTATCCATATCAAGCTTGACACGGGAATGCACCGTATGGGGTTTGTGGAAGAGGAGCTGCCATCATTGATAGAGCTTATCAATTCCACCAATGCTGTGCGCATAAAAACCGTATTCTCACACCTTGCGACAGCCGACTGCATCGACATGGACGATTTCACGGAATTACAGCTGTCACGGTTTGAATGCTATACGTCATACATAAAAAATAACTGCAGGTATCCTATATTGTGCCATATATTAAATTCTGCAGGAATACTCCGCTATCCGGATCATCATTACGATCTGGCTCGACTTGGCATAGGACTTTACGGTGCCAACACGCTCCCTCTGGAAATAGAACGTCCGTTGGCTGTAGTTTCAACACTACGCACTATCATCATCGCTATACGCGAATATAATCCAGGAGAAACCGTTGGATACGGAAGATGGGGTAAAATTGAAAGACGGGCAAAGATAGCCACTCTCCCTATAGGATACGCAGACGGGATGAACAGACATTTCGGTAGAGGCAATATCTCCGTTATGGTAAACGGAAAAGAGGCACCTACCATCGGCAACATATGCATGGATGCATGCATGATAGACGTGACCGGTATCGACTGCGAAGTGGGAGACCCCGTAGAAATTTTCGGTCAAAACATGCCCGTACAAAGGCTTGCCGACACCCTTGACACAATTCCATACGAGATTTTAACCTCCATCTCGCCACGCGTGAAACGCATATATTTCCGCGAATAATCATGATTCAGGAAGTGCCTCGCGAAGTGCCTCAAGACACTTCTCCACCTCCTCATTGGTTTTGAAAAGACGCTCTTTGCAGAATTTAAGAAGTTCGAGGGCGCGGGTGGTATAGTTCGACAACTGATCTATATCACACGCGTCCGATTCCATTTTGCGGACAATCTCTTCAAGTTCTGCCACTGCAGCCTTATATGTCAGTTCGTTCATTTTTTCGGTTTTCGGTTTTCAGTTTTTCAGACTTTTAGTTGCTGCCTGTTCTTATAAATAAGATCATATTAAACACGTATTATAAGCACAGAAATTTTTGAGAAAACATGCTTTAAGACTGAGAACTTATAATTTCAGAGGCAACCGTACCATCAGGAAGACGCGTCTCAATAATGTCCCCTTCTTTTATATCGCCTATTCTCCTAACTGCCTTACCATTCAACAAGGTCAGGCTATACC
>CAMYSW010000069.1:0-10263 GCA_947297425.1 uncultured Porphyromonadaceae bacterium | reverse complement strand
TGGGCAACCTCTGTCGGCTGCCGGTGCTGATATTGAAAAAACAGTTCTGAACCTTGGCGGTGATCCGGAGAATCCATGGATAATTCGTGATGAAGTCAAAGAACTTTATAATAAGCGAGCGTCAGAGCTTAAAGAGATTGTGGCCCGCCGTCGCCGTGAATATAATGATTGGACTGAGGCTAATCCGGAAAAGGCAAAGGAACTTCAGGATTATATTGACCTTAAATTGCCCGCACTTCCTTGGGATTCCATCGAGCTTAAGGCTAATATGGCAAGTCGCGCTGCATCAGCTTCCGTTCTCGGTTTCCTTGCTGAGCATGTTGGCAATATGATCGTGTCAAGTGCTGACCTTGCCAATTCTGATAAGACAGACGGTTTTTTGAAAAAGACCACGGTTCTTGACAAGAGTGATTTTTCCGGTGGATTCCTTCAGGCAGGTGTCGCTGAGTTGACTATGGCTTGTATAATCAATGGTATCGCGCTTCATGGCGGAGTGTTCGGAGCTTGTGCAACATTCTTCGTCTTCTCCGATTATATGAAGCCGGCTATCCGCATGTCTGCCCTTATGGAGCTTCCTGTAAAATTCATATATACGCACGATTCTTTCCGTGTGGGAGAGGATGGTCCCACGCATGAACCCATTGAACAGGAAGCGCAGATACGTCTGATGGAGCAGATTTCGAACTTTAGCGGCCGCCCTTCAGCGCTCGTTCTCCGTCCGGCAGACTCTGCCGAGACTGTTGAAGCTTACAGGCTCGCCATGGAAAATGTGCATACGCCATCTATACTTATTTTCTCTCGTCAGAACCTTGAAGATCTCCCCGGTGAGAATAGGAGGGAAGAAGCTAAAAAGGCGGCAAGGGGTGGCTATGTGGTGACAGAAGCCGAGAATCCTGATGTTGTTCTTGTAGGAAATGGTAGTGACGTTGCGTTACTTGTCCATGCAGCTGAAACCTTGAAAGAGGAAGGTGTTGCGGCGCGGGTGGTTTCTGTTCCTTCAATAGGCCTGTTCAACAGCCAGGATGAGGAGTATCGTCGCAGTGTAATACCCGCAGGTGTAAAACTCTTCGGACTCACCTCCGGACTTCCCGCAACGCTATATCCCTTGCTCAATGGCGGTGAATATAGGTTTATGGGAATGGAGCGTTTTGGTGCTTCTGCTCCCGCAAAAGTGCTTGACGAGAAATTCGGTTACACAACTGAAAATGTATTAAAAAATATTAAACTTTTTTTAGGTAAATAGTGTTTATATGTAAAAAAGTGCTAACTTTGCATTTCGAATTTAACAAAGCAAATGTGAAATTTAACATTTAATGTTCATGTGTGCTTGTTTAGATTCAATATAAATACTTAATAAATAAACAATTACATAAATTAATTAATTTGTTGTTTTATGAAGAAAAGTGTATTATTTACTCTCGCTGTTCTGGCTGCCGGCGCTTTCAGCGCCAATGCGCAGGAGGTGACTTATGTTGAGGACTGCTCACAGGGCTACCTTATGAACAAAGCCACTGACAACTGGTTTATGACAGTTCAGGGTGGTTCTAACATCCTCTTTGCAAAGGATAACATTCACGCTGAGCTTAAAAACCGTTTTGGCGCTAATGCAGGTCTTTACTTCGGCAAATGGGTAACTCCTACATTCGGTTTCCGTTTCGGTGGTCAGTATCTTATGACTAAGGGTGCTACTCAGTACTGGGGTATGTTCCGCAAACAGAACGAGCCCGCTCTCGCTAACGGTTACTATCCTGAGAAGATGCAGTCTGTAGCTCCTGAGTTTGATGTTCTCATCAACCTTACCAACTGGTGGTGTGGCTATCGTCCCGGTCGTGTTTACAATGCAGTTCTTCACGGAGGTGGTGGTGCTATGTTCACTTTCCGCCGTGCTTATGACGGTGGCGATCTCCGCTGGCGTTCAGCTAAGAGCACTCCTCTTTTCATCAACGTTGGTCTGCAGAACAATTTTGCAGTTAGCAAAAACGTTGATATCTTCCTTGATGTAGCTTATCAGCTCTTCAAAGAGGGTGGCGCTTACAATCCTCACTATGCACACGATCTTCAGCTTTCTGCCGGTCTTAACGTACATTTCGGTAAGAAAGAATGGAGCTGCCCTGTAACTGCAGTATGTCCTACTTGGAAATATACAGATGCTGAGGGTGATGCTCTCGTGGCTCGTCTTGCACAGGCTGACGCTAAGATCGCAAGCCTTCAGAAGCAGCTCGATGAGTGTCTGAAACGTCCTGTTGAGAAAGTAAGCTGCGAAGGTCTCGCAACTGTTTACTATCCCATCAACCAGTACACACTCTCAAGCCGTGAGAAGACTATCCTCAAATCAATGGCTGAGGTCATGAAGGAGACTCCTAACCAGAAATATATCCTTACTGGTTGGGCTGACAACTACACCGGTAATGATGAGATCAACACTCGTCTCCGCAATCAGCGTGTGAATGGTGTTAAGGCTTACCTCGTTAAGTGTGGTGTTGACGAGAACCAGCTTGATGCTCGCATCGATGCTAACAACTTGACTGACTTCGGTGCAAAGGGTGCTCCCCTGGATCGCGCTGTAACAATCAAGCTTGCTGACTAATATTATTCAGCTATAAAAATTAAGGACTCGCTTCAGCGGGTCCTTTTTTTATGCTGTCTATCTATTATTGCTTTTATCCGTTAAGTATGCTGCCTCTTACTCGTTGTCTAATAACTTCTGCATTTCGGGGAGTGGTGGTAGCTCCACTGATATTGGTTCTTTCGAGACAGGGTGGGTGAATTGTATTTTATGAGCTTGAAGGGAAATGCCTCCATCGGGGTTGCTTCTGCGAGCTCCATATTTGAGATCTCCTTTTATCGGGTTGCCATTTGATGACAGCTGGACCCTTATCTGGTGTTTGCGTCCGGTCAGTAGATTCACTTCAAGTAGTGTATATCTGTCGCCGGTAGCTATCGTTTTATAATGCAATATGGATTTCTTTGCCTCCGGATTGGACTTGTCTGATATAAAAGTCTTATTTATCCTTCCATTGGACACGAGGTGATTTTCAAGAGTTTTTTCCGGTGTGTCCGGCTTTCCCTCTATGAGTGCCCAGTATGTTTTGTGTATTTCGCCATCGCGAAGCATCTTGTTCAGGCGCTCCAGTGCTTTAGATGTTTTTGCAAACACCACTAATCCTGATACCGGGCGATCAATGCGGTGAACAACGCCGCAGAAAACATTTCCGGGTTTATTATATTTCTCTTTCAAATATTTTTTTATCTCTTCCGAGAGGGGGGTGTCGCCGGTCTTGTCGCCTTGCACGATTTCACCCGGTTGCTTATCCACGATAATTATGTGGTTATCTTCGTATACAACTTTCAATTTTGTTGAAGTTTAGATGTTGGAGTTATTATAAAAAAAAGAAAGCCGGCTTGAAAAGCCGGCGTTAGTAGCGGGGGCAGGACTCGAACCTACGACCTTTGGGTTATGAGCCCAACGAGCTACCACTGCTCCACCCCGCGGTGTTATTTACGGATGCAAAGTTAGTGACTTTTTTTTATGTATGCAAATATTTTGGGTGAAAAATTTATAAATTTATGTTAAAAGACATTGTTTTTGGACTTTTGGGCTTGTTTTGAAAAATTGGGAGGCGATTAATGAGTGAGAATTAAAGAAAATTTGTTAAATTTGCTCAATAATCCCAACTATGTGCAATTCAGCAGTGGCTTCTTTTGTTCTAATAGATGTATTCACTGCGGAATATCTGACAAAACTATTGAGATGGTAAAGAAAACGCGTGAAAAATTTATAGAGGTTGCCCGTCAACTTTTTGCTCGTAAGGGTGTGGAGAACACTACGATGAATGATATCGCATCTGCATCCGATAAGGGAAGACGCACTATCTATACTTATTTCAAAAGCAAACGTGAGATTTTCAATGCCGTGATAGATAACGAATCGGAGCAGCTTCTGATTGGTCTTCGCGTTATTCTTGCAAAGCCGATTTCTCCTGAAGAGAAGCTTCAGGAATATGTTGGGTGCCGTCTTCAGACAATGCGCGAGATTGTGTCGCGTAACGGATCTTTGAGGGCAGGATTCTTCAGGGATGTAAGGAAAGTGGATAGGGCGCGTGCCATTATTGCCAGAAAGGAGGCGGCTCTATTGATGGATATATTGCACGAGGGCATTGAATCAGGAGATTTTAGAATAAAGAATGTAAAGGAATGCGCATTGGTGATTGTAAATGCCATTCATGGGCTTGATGTCCCTTATATTCGTGATAGTCTCTCCCAATATGGTTTGGGCGATGAGAATATAAAGAAGGTTATTGCAGATCTTATTCTGAATGGGATTATGGCAAGATGATAAGTGATGAGTAGAGACAGTTTTCATTATAGTTATGAAAGTTTAAAACTTACCATAAACTGAAAACTGAAAACTAAAAACTGAAAACTAAAAAACTAAATATATGTATATTAACTCAATGGGCATATATGTGCCGCAAGGAAGGGTGTCTAATGAGCATTTTCTGAATGTGAACGGGCTTACATCCGAATGGATTGAGCAACGCACCGGAATAAAGACACGCTCCAAGGTGGCTCCTGATGAAAACGTTGATACGATGGCTATTGCAGCTATTGAAGACGCTCTTAAGAACCTTCCATATGACGTGAAGGAGGTTGGATTGATTGTCGCAGCCCATTATTGTGTTTATGACACTGTTGCCACAACTGCTCATAAGGCGCAGAGACATTTCGATATTCATGGTGCCAAGGCTGTCTATGCATCTTCCGCATGTTCTTCGTTTATCAACGGATTGGAGATTGTCGAAGGATATTTCGCTATGGGCAAGGCAGATAAGGCTCTTTTAATTTGCAGCGAGCATAATACGTATTATTCGAACGAGTCTGATCCTAAAAGCGGTCATCTTTGGGGAGATGCCGCCGTAGCATATTTTGTTTCCAAAGATAGGCAGAGTGAAAAGGACTTGAAGATACTTGACGTATACACCGAAGGGCTTGGAGATCTCGGTAAAGGTCCAGGCGGTGTTTGCTTACGTCCTAAAGAGGATGGCATAACGATGCCCGATGGCAGAGACGTGTTCATCCATGCGTGCCGCTATATGATCCATGCGTTGAATAATTCCTTGGAGAATGCAGGATTGAAAAGGGAAGACATATCTAAGTTTATATGCCATCAGGCGAATAAGAGGATTGTGGCTCAAGTGGCACATCAGCTCGATATGGGGATGGATCGTTTCATCAATAATATCGAAGAACTTGGAAATACCGGATCTGCATCTGCCGCCCTTGTTCTCGCGCAGAATGCGGATGATATAAAAGCCGGTGAGAAAGTTGCACTTATGGTATTTGGAGGAGGTTATTCCTGCGGATGTTTCATTGTAGAGAAATGAAGCACCCATTTTTAATAGCTTCTTAATCATAATTGCATTTTAAATTGAAAATTGAAACAAGTGTTAACAACCATTAATATGAAACTACTTGAAGGAAAGACAGCGATCGTAACAGGCGCTGCAAGAGGAATTGGCAAGGAGATTGCCTTGAAGTATGCATCCGAAGGATGTAATATCGCATTCACTGACCTTGTGATTGACGAGAATGGCAAGAAAACTGAGGAAGAGATTGCCGCTTATGGTGTAAAATGCAAAGGATATGCTTCCAATGCGGCAGACTTTGCAATTACTGAGAAAACGGTGGAAGAGATTAAGGCTGACTTCGGTCGCATAGACATACTCGTTAACAATGCCGGTATAACAAAAGACGGTCTGATGTTACGCATGACAGAGCAGCAGTGGGATGCCGTGATAGCGGTTAACCTTAAGTCCGCTTTCAACTACATTCACGCCGTGCTTCCTATAATGATGCGTCAGAAATCAGGTTCTATCATTAACATGGCATCTGTGGTGGGTGTTCATGGAAACGCAGGACAGTCTAATTATGCTGCATCGAAGGCTGGTCTTATAGCCCTTGCGAAGAGCATTGCTCAAGAGGTTGGATCACGCGGCATCCGCGCAAACGCTATCGCTCCCGGATTTATCGAGACTGCAATGACGGAGGCACTTCCGGCAGAGGTTCGTGAAGAATGGTGTCAGAAAATACCGTTGCGTCGTGGCGGCAAAGTGGAGGATATCGCCAATGTTGCAACGTTCCTCGCATCCGACATGGCAGGTTATGTAACCGGCCAGGTGATTCAGGTCGATGGCGGCATGAATATGTAATTGGAGTTCGCTTTGATGAAGAAATATGCAGTGATTGTCGCCGGCGGGGATGGAAACCGCGCCGGCGGCTCTGTTCCTAAACAGTTCCAATTGTTGGGAGGAATCCCGATGTTGTGGTGGTCGGTCAGGGCATTTTACGAAGAGGATCAAGACACGAAGATTATCCTTGTCCTCCATCCCGGTTTTTTTGATGACTGGGATATCATGCATTCCGAATTGCCGGATGAGGACAAGCGTATCAATGTGCATATTAGCTGTGGCGGACGTTCGAGACTCGAATCTGTCAGGAACGGTCTCATGTCTGTTCCTGAAGACGAAGAGGGATTGGTGGCTATTCATGATGCTGCCCGTCCTCTTGTGACTCCGGAATTGATTGCACGGGGATGGGAGGCGGCGCAAAGATATGGGGCGGCGGTTCCCATGACAGCCATGACTGATTCGATAAGGCATATTGAAGGAGAGGGAAGTGAAGCTGTCGCACGTAAAGATTATGTAAAGGTGCAGACTCCGCAGGTGTTTGATGCCGCTTTGTTGAAATCGGCATATGACCTCCCGTTGAATCCTGATATGACAGATGATGCATCGGTTGTAGAAGCTGCCGGACATAAGATTTCATTATTCGAAGGTTCTCCATACAATATGAAGGTTACCGATCCTTTGGATATAAAGATCGCTGATCTGATATTAAGAAGCTTCTAAACAATCCTAAATATTCATGGGGTTGGAGAAATAAAACAGCACATGTCATTCCTTGATATTGACATAAAATATCTCAAAGGTGTTGGCGACAAGCGAGCCAAACTCCTGGATGCCGAACTTGAAATCCGCACGTTTGGCGATTTGTTGTATACTTTCCCTTACCGGTATGTTGATACGAGTCGTTTTTATAAGATTTCGGAATTTTCGGGAGAGATGCCTTCTGTTCAGGTATTGGGAAGGTTTGTTGGCTTTTCTACAGAAGGCGAAGGGCTGAAGCAACGTCTTAAGGCTTCGTTTTATGATGGAAGCCGGTTTATGGAAGTTGTATGGTTTTCCAAAGTCAGTTTCTTTAAGACTGCCTATCAGCCGGGCGTGGCATATATATTATTCGGGAAGCCAACGCAATTTCGTGATGTATGGCAGATGTCGCATCCGGAGGTGAGTGCATATGACGCAACAAAACCGCCTGAAGGCTTCCGGGGAGTTTACTCGATTCCCGACAAACTTCGTAAAAGGGGATACTCTACGAGATTATTGTCTGACCTTGCAAAGAATCTGTTTGGCAATGCGAGGATCAGGGAGATAGGGGAGACATTGCCCGAGGAAATAATGAAAAGGTATTCGCTGATGCCGATTCTGGATGCCTTGTTTAACCTTCATTTCCCTCAGAGTCCTGATAAATTGCAGAAAGCTCGCGAACGCATGAAGTTCGAAGAGCTGTTTTATCTACAGCTTCATATACTGCGCTACTCGCGGGAGCGGGGTAGGCGTATCCGCGGGCATGTGCTCTCTCGTATAGGGGATTTTTTTAATTCCTATTATAATGAGCATATACCTTTTGATCTTACCGGGGCGCAGAAACGGGTGCTTAAGGAGATCCGTAACGATATGCGTACCGGCAGACAAATGAACCGTCTTTTGCAAGGAGACGTAGGTAGCGGAAAAACCATGGTTGCGTTCATGACAATGCTCATGGCTGTCGATAATGGTTTCCAGTCGGCAATCATGGCACCGACAGAGATCCTTGCCTCGCAACATTATGAGACGATTCGCGAATGGGGAGCAAAAATCGGTTTGAGGGTTGAGCTTCTCACAGGAAGCACCCGCTCGAAGGCAAGGAGGGAGATTCATGAAGGGTTGCTTTCCGGTGATATAAATATAATAGTAGGGACGCATGCGCTCATAGAAGATAATGTTCAATTCCGGAACCTCGGTCTGACAGTTATCGATGAGCAGCATCGTTTCGGTGTTGCCCAGCGTGCCAAGATGTGGAAGAAGAGTTCTGTCGCTCCCCATGTTCTCGTGATGACTGCCACGCCGATTCCGCGCACCCTCGCGATGACTGTGTATGGAGACCTTGATGTGTCTGTGATTGACGAACTTCCTCCCGGAAGAAAACCTGTGCAGACCTATCTTAAATTCGATAATGCCCGGATGGAAGTCAATCAATTGATTAATAGGGAGCTTAATTCGGGGCGTCAGGTCTATATCGTGTATCCGCTCGTAAAGGAAAACCCAAAATTGGAACTTAAGAGTGTGGAGCAGGGTCTTGAGAGGGTCCGGGGTATGTTTCCCGATGTTAAGGTCTGCATGGTCCACGGTCAGATGAAACCTGCGGAGAAAGATTATCAGATGGAACAGTTTGTAAGTGGCGCGGCGCGTATACTTGTAGCCACTACTGTGATTGAAGTTGGTGTTAATGTGCCGAATGCATCTGTAATGTTGATTGAGAATGCAGAAAGGTTCGGTTTGTCCCAGCTGCATCAGTTGCGTGGCAGGGTAGGCAGGGGGGCAGACCATAGCTACTGCATACTTATGACCAAACACAACATATCGGGCGACACGCGCAAGCGTTTAAGTATCATGACGGAGACTTCAGACGGATTCCTTATTTCAGAAGCTGATATGAAAATGCGTGGTCCCGGTGATATGGAGGGAACCCAACAGAGTGGAATTGCGTTTAATTTAAAGATGGCGAACCTTGCGAGCGACGGACAGATACTGAATATCGCGCGTCAGGGTGCCGAAGCTGTGCTCAATGCGCATCCAGAGCTTGTAGAAGCACCGAACGCAGGTGTTGAACAATATAAAGGGGAAGATTTGTTCCTGTCGCAGGCTTCTCTATCGATTGTGAGGAACGAATTGCGAACCCGTTTTTCAAAAGCTTACGACTGGTCTCAGATCAGTTGAAAGCAAGTTATATAAGTAACAAAAATTAATGCGCATATAAAACGCCGTTATTTTTGAGATGTTTTTGCCGCGTAAAGAAGGAACATATAAACATATGCTACTGAATTACAAGGTAAAGCAGCAAAAAAAAGAACAAGTTTTATAGTGCAAGATTTCATTACTTAAATATATCGATTAATTTACTGAAGTTGTTTAAACGACTTCATTTACTCACATATATGAGGGAAAAAGAATTTCTTCCGTTAGTTGAAGAAAAGTTAGGAATAAAGGAGTTGAATCCGATGCAGAGACAGATGATGGCTCAAGCTTCGGAATCACGAGATATAATATTGTTGTCACCTACCGGCTCGGGAAAGACATTGGCTTTTATTTTGCCTATGTTGAAAATACTCAAGCCTTCAACAGGCAGGGTGCAGGCAGTTGTGGTTGCTCCATCGCGTGAGCTTGTGATTCAGATATCGCGGATTGTAAACCAGATTGCAGCCGGATTTAAGGTTACTCAACTTTATGGTGGTCACAAGGTGGAGGATGAAGTCAATTCACTTTCGGCAGGGGCGGATATAATCGTTGCCACTCCCGGTAGGCTGCTTGATCATGTGAACCGGCGCAATATAGATGTCCTTCCTACACGCATTCTGGTTCTTGACGAGTTTGATAAGTCGTTGGAGCTTGGTTTTGAGAAGGAAATGAAGAAAATTGTAGGACGTCTGAAAAACGTGAGCCGTTATATTCTAACTTCCGCTACGCGTGCCGACATCCTTCCGGAGTTTCTTCAGCTGAACAATCCTGTTACTATGAATTATCTTGACGATAATAAGGAATTGCATTCACGTTTGCGTGTTCATCGGGTAGATTCGGATATTAATGATAAACTTGATTCCCTTGCCGCCTTGCTGACTCATCTCGCAAAAGGGGGAAGGCATGAACGTTCCATCATTTTCGTGAATTATCGTGAAAGCGCGGAGAGGGTGGCAAGTTATTTGAGCAAACGTGGGTTCCCGGTTGTTTTATATCATGGGGCGCTCGATCAGCATGAGAGGGAAACGGCAGTGGCAATGTTTAACAACGGCAGTCGTCCGCTTCTTGTGGCAACCGATCTTGCCGCCCGTGGTCTTGATATCGAAAACGTGAAATCTATCATTCACTATCATCAAGCGTTGACACC
>CAMYSW010000068.1:0-10305 GCA_947297425.1 uncultured Porphyromonadaceae bacterium | reverse complement strand
TGGCATCATAGGAGCGATGCGTTTGCATCAGTTGCAACCCTTATCGGGGTTTCTTTCGCTCATTTTATGGGGGAAGAGTGGAGAATCCTTGATCCTTGTGCCTCTCTGGTGATCGTGATTTTTATTATTATCCCGGCAATCAGGCTTTTCGTACCGGCATTCAGGGAGCTGATGGAAGGATCCATATCACGTCATGATTATGAAGAAGCCAAAGAAATTGTAGTTTCACAAGATGGTGTAAGGGATATAGAGTGTTTGAGAACCCGGAAGAGCGGACCTTTCCTGATTTTTGATGCGAATGTGAAAGTGGACAATTCCTTAAGCATAGAAGATGGATACAGGATTGCCTGTGAAATTGAAAATGCCTTAAAACAAAAATTCGGGAAAAATATCATGGTAAGCGTGGTTACAAAACCAAGAGGATAAATGCTTAATTAAGAAGCTGTTTTAAAAAAAATATACAGGGTGCATTTCATATTCAGGAATGCACCCTGTATATTTTTAATGATTTTGAATCAGAATTTGAACGGGGTAGAGGAGAGATAGATTTTCATATCCTTTATAGCGGACGGGGCATTACTTTCCATTCGTGGTAGATACTGGAACGAAGTCAGAGTATGTTCCCTTCCAAGGTCAATAACAACGTAGTGTGGGAACGGATCATTTTTCTTCGTGCTCCAATATGTCGACTCCTGTAGGTCGAATGTTTTATCGGCAGAGCGGTTCACGCCTTTTACGTCTTCACTGTCTGCATACATCACAGTCCATGGCTCACGGGATATGCGTTCTCCATTATTGTCAAGAAGGTACATTTCAGCTATTGCAGCCCTCTCTCTTCCGTCGTGGGCATTGACAGCTTCTATGCATACATAACGACCTGTCGCAGGCGTTTCAAATTTTATCTCTTTCCATCCGTTTCCGGCAGGGAAAGATGCTGTAACAACCGGTTTGTTGCCGGCAAGGTCAAGTTCTTGTCCCGGTTGGCGGTGGGTTAGTGGTTTCTTGATCTGCAGCTTGTCAAGTTCGGGAGTCTTTGCTCCAAAGCTTGAAGCATTTTTCGGACCGATTATGTCGAATACAAGAATCTCATTTTCACCTTTCTTTAACCATGCCCCGGGAACGTATAATGTCTGTTGCGGACCTATTTCCCATATTCTGCCTATTCCATGTCCATTAACATAAACGAGACCCTTTCCCCATTCTTCAAAATTGAGGAATGTGTCGGCAGGTTTGTTGACATTAAATGTGCCCTTATACACACCTCTCGGCAATCTGCCGGTGTTGTCGGGGAAGAATGAATCTAAAGAAACATATTTTAAATTTTTGTAATTTTCATAACTGTCTTCCAGATTGTAGACTTTCCAGTTTTTAAGTTCACAAGTGAAATGGTATCCCCCTCTGTCTTCTGTAACTGAGACATTGTCGGTTATACCTTTGAAATCCTTAATTGCCCTGCCGAAGTTTATACGTCCCATAGCTTCCACAAGGATATCAAGTTTTGCACCACGTTTGCATGCCGGCAAGGCTAATTGTTTCTCACCGTTGCGACGGTCAAGTTTACCGATATATTTGCCCTCTATGAAAATCTGTGCGTAGTCGTGAGGTTCGTTGACTGTCAGAAATCCTCCATTAGCGAGTTCCGGTAATGTGGTCTGATAAATGATGCTTCCGAATCCTTGATCATATTCCTCCATGGTCCGGATATTAACATCGCTCTTAGGCTCAGGAAGGTTATCAAATATAGGAGCTACAGATGAAAACTTGAAAGGCTTGATCTCACCTGTCTTTATAGGAGAAGGCACAGGGGACTGTTTGCCATCGGTGTATTTAGCCATAGCCTTTCTCAGTTCCCAATATTTTGGGGTTGGGGCTCCATGCTCATTTATTGGAGCGTCGTAATCGTACGATGTGACGTCCGGGGCGAATCCGGGAGAGTTTGCTCCTGCCCAGTGTCCCCAGTTTGTGCCTCCGTGAGTCATGTAAAGGCTGAATGATATATTCTTTGAAAGCATTTCATCAATACCGGCAATCATATCTGCTGCTGGACGGGTTTCGTGGTTTGCACCCCATTTGTCGAACCATCCGCTCCAGAACTCCGAACACATCAGTGGACTTTCCGGTCGTACCTCTTTAAGACGCCGGAACTGGTCGTCGATGTTTGCTCCCGTACCGAAATTCATTGTCCAGATAAGATCGTCTAAGCCGTTTCGTTCGAAGTTTGATGCCCAGTCACATTGGAAAAGGGTGACATCTTCACCGAAATTCTTACGGAGCATGTCCCTTATATTCGACACATATGGTTTATCTTCACCATACGATCCGTATTCATTTTCCACCTGAACCATGATGATCGGACCTCCGTCTGCTATGGTCATGTCTCCGACCTGCTCGGCAACAGCTTTCTGAAATTTATCTACACGTTCCAGAAAATATGGGTCGTTTTCCCTTAACCGTATATCCTTTTTCTTTAGCAACCACCAGGGCAATCCTCCCATTTCCCATTCTGCACAGACGTATGGACCGGGACGCAATATCACTTTCATGTCATTTTTCTGACAAAGTTTGATAAATTCGCGGAGATTGTTTTGTCCTGTGAAATCAAATTGACCTTCTTTAGGTTCATGTGCGTTCCAAAATGTGTAAAGGCATATGGTGTTCATACCTAATGCTTTGCTCATCTTGATTCTGTGTTCCCAATACTCTTTTGGAATACGCGGATAATGAAGTTCGGCAGCCTTGACAACGAATGGCTTGTCATTTAAAAGAAAAGTTCCTTTCCCTGCCTTGAATTGTCCCTTGCTGACAGTCATTGTTTCAGCGGCTGAAAGTGGAACAGATTGCGCGGTGCATACAGATGCCGCAGCAATCAATGAATAAAGAAATATTTTTTTCATGATTTTGAAAATTAAGATAGTCTAAATTTAGGTAAGTAGGAGATATGCGGTGCATATTCCTTGTGCAGAATATTTACTTGATTTTTCATAAGGAAATACAAAGTTACAATCATTAGTTGGAATGTAAAACATGTTGTAAAACATGTAAAAAAAACTCTCGGTATGGATAATAAGTGTTAATTTTACACCCATTAATATAAACTGACAAAATCTAAATCTTAAGGTGAGTTTATTTTAATTGCTATTTTAAACATTTTTATCATGAAACTCGTAGGTTATTCAGCATTTATACTTGCATTGACAGGTGTTTGCTCTTGCGGTACAGGAAAAGACACCGCACAGTTAACAAAATCCGGGCTTGATCCCAAGAATTTTGAATCCGTTGTTAATGGAGATTCCACTTCTCTTGTAACTCTGACCAATGCCTCAGGTATGGAAGTTTGTATCACTAATTACGGAGGTAGGATAGTGTCTGTGATGGTTCCTGATAAAGAAGGTAATCTGAAGGATGTCGTTTTAGGATTCGACAGCATAGGCGCTTATCTGCCGTCTGTAAATAAGACAGACTTCGGCGCAGCCATAGGTCGTTATGCCAACCGTATAAATCAAGGTAAATTTGTAATTGACGGTGACACTATCCAGTTGCCACAGAATAATTTCGGTCATTGTCTGCATGGCGGTACGGATATGGGCACTCTCGGCTGGCAATACAGGGTTTATAAAATCGAGAATGTTTCAGATTCAACACTGACAATCTCACTTGACTCTCCGGATGGCGACAATCAGTTCCCCGGCAATGTGAAAGCATCGGTAACTTACACTCTCAGTAATGACAATGCACTTCGTATTGATTATGCAGCCACGACTGATAAGCCTACTATCGTCAATCTGACTAATCACTCATATTTTAATCTTTCAGGAGATCCGGAACTTAGTGTGACAGATGAAATGGTATGGATTAATGCCTCGAATTTCACACCAGTTGACAGCACATTCATGACAACAGGTGAGATTATACCGGTAAAAGACACTCCGATGGATTTTACAGAAGAGAAACTTTTAGGTAAGGATATAGAATCGGATTATATTCAGGTCAAATATGGAAATGGCTTTGATCATAACTTCGTGCTTGATACCAAAGGGAATCTTGATGATTGTGCCGCCCGAGTAACAGATCCTCGTTCAGGTATTGTTCTCGAAGTGTTTACAAATGAACCCGGTGTCCAGTTTTATACAGGTAACTTCCTTGACGGAACTGTGACCGGCAAAAAAGCTAAAATCTATAATCAGCGCCATGGTCTTTGTCTTGAGACCCAGAAATATCCGGATACTCCAAATAAACCGGCATGGCCTTCAGCGACATTGCGTCCCGGTGAAACTTATAATAGCACGTGTATTTATAAGTTTTCTACAAAGAAATAAAAGTTGTCTCACAGATTTAAATCTAAAATATTAATGATATGGCAATTTTAGACTGGGTGGTGATCGGCATTTTCGCCATAGCGCTGATCATGATTATCGTGTGGGTGTCGCGTCAGAAACAGAGCACTGCTTCCGATTATTTTCTTGGAGGTAAAGATGCAACATGGATTGCTATCGGTGCGTCTATTTTTGCATCGAATATCGGTTCTGAGCATTTGATCGGTCTTGCAGGAGCCGGCGCTTCAAGTGGTATGGCAATGGCGCATTGGGAGATTCAAGGGTGGATGATTCTGCTCCTTGGATGGGTGTTTGTTCCGTTTTATAGCCGTTCAATGGTTTACACGATGCCTGAATTTCTTGAACGCCGTTACAACGGGACGTCACGAACTATCTTATCACTGATATCGCTTATCAGCTATGTGCTTACAAAAGTAGCGGTTACGGTTTATGCCGGAGGACTCGTGTTCCAGCAGGTTTTCGGTATCGACACTCTTTGGGGAATTGATTTCTTTTGGATTGCAGCTATCGGTCTTGTTGTGATAACGGCAATCTATACAGTGTTGGGAGGTATGAAATCTGTGCTGTACACATCTGTGCTTCAGACACCGATCCTTTTGTTGGGATCATTGATTATCCTTGTTCTCGGTCTTCGTGAACTTGGAGGATGGGATGAGATGATGCGTGTTTGTTCAGCTGTGGAGGTTAATGAATATGGAGACACCATGACCAATCTCATACGTAATAACGGTGATGCAAATTATCCATGGCTCGGTGCGCTGATCGGATCTGCCGTGATCGGTTTCTGGTATTGGTGTACTGACCAGTTTATCGTTCAGCGTGTGCTCTCCGGCAAGAATGAGAAAGAGAGTCGCAGGGGTACCATTTTCGGAGCTTACCTTAAGCTTCTTCCCGTGTTCCTTTTCCTTATTCCCGGTATGATTGCTTTTGCTCTCAGCCATGAAGGTATTATGGTGAATGGAGAGATGTTCAAGCTTAGCACTCCCGACGCAGCATTCCCGACTCTTGTTGCCAGGCTTCTTCCCGCAGGAGTTAAAGGTCTAATAGTTTGTGGTATTCTTGCAGCCCTTATGTCATCTTTGGCATCACTTTTCAATTCGTCATCCGCATTGTTCACAATAGACTTTTATCAGCGTTATCATCCGAATACGGAGCCAAAGAAGCTTGTACGTATCGGACAGGTTGCCACTGTAGTGATAGTATTGCTCGGTATTCTTTGGATTCCGGTGATGCGTTCGATGGGTAACGTGCTTTATAACTACCTTCAGGAAGTTCAGTCCGTGCTTGCACCTGGTATAGCTGCCGCATTCCTTATGGGTATTGTGTGGAAGCGAGCGTCAGCGCAAGGCGGTATGTGGGGTCTTATTGCAGGGCTGGTGATCGGTCTGACACGTCTGAGTGCCAAGATCTGGTATGATTTCAATCCGGTAGAGGGGGATCACAGCTATTTCCAGTATGTTTTCTATGATTGCAACTGGCTCTTCTTCTGCGGTTGGATGCTCCTTTTCTGTATTGCTGTCGTGTTTGTTGTGTCTTTGTTTACGAAAGCTCCGGATTCGGCAAAGATTAGGGTCTGGTATTTGGCACATCGACTCCCGAGCAGCGTCTTGCAACCCGCCAGAGCTGGAATGCATGGGATATTGTTAATACTGTAATAATACTTGGTATAACTGTAGCGTTCTATATTTATTTCTGGTAAAGATTTGATTAAAGATAGGGTCTTTACTCAGAAGTGATTTAAACTTTTTACGAAAACCAAATGAAGTTGTTTAAACTAATTTAAGTTATAAAAAATTCTGAAGAATTGTAAACATTATGGCAATCTTAATAAATTTTACCGTAAAAATTAGTTTAAATAAATTCAATAAATGAGAACGCATGTTTTCTTCATAAAAGTTTAAATCACTTCTCAATAAGATTGGAATATGATACAGAATGAGAAAAACTATTATAAGCAACACGATCGTTTATATCTGAGCGTTGACTGCATTGTATTCGGCTTGAATGAGGGGAACTTAAAACTTCTCCTCATCAAGCGCGATTTTGAGCCCCATAAGGGAGAATGGTCATTGATGGGAGGTTTTGTCAATTATGAAGAGAGCGTTGATGATGCTGCACAACGTGTCCTTAAAAATCTTACGGGTCTCGACGGGGTCTACATGTATCAGATCGGTACATTTGGCGAAGTGGAAAGGGATCCGGGGGAACGTGTAGTTTCTGTAGCTTATGCTGCGCTTCTTAACTTTCCGGATATCGACCATGACATTTTGAAGGCTCATAATGCTTATTGGGTTGATTTGAATCAGATTCCTCATCTATGTCTGGATCATGATTCCATGATTCGTAAAGCGATACGTAAGATTCAGAATAAGTTTCGCACAGAACCTATCGCATTCCGCCTTTTACCTCAGCGTTTCACATTGACACAGCTTCAGCAGCTATATGAAACTCTGCTTGGTGTGAAAATTGACAAGCGCAATTTCAGGCGGAGAGCTCTCGAGAATAGTTGTATTGTGCCAACAGATATGGTGGATAAAGAAAATTCGCGCAGAGGTGCACGTCTTTATGAGTTCTGTTCGGATGATGCAAGTGTTGCAAATTTCAAAATTTAGATAACAGCTTCTTAAAAAATTATATAGTCTTATGCTTGAGGAATTAAAGAAAAAAGTTTTCAATGCAAATCTTGATCTTGTTAAGCATGGTCTCGTGATTTTTACATGGGGTAATGTCTCCGGTATAGATCGCGAAAAAGGTCTTGTGGTGATCAAGCCGAGTGGCGTGAGCTATGATGACATGAAACCGGAGGATATGGTGGTCGTAGACCTCAATTCAGGCAACGTGGTTGAAGGTTCTTTGCGTCCGTCTTCTGATACGCCAACCCATCTCGCCCTCTATCGGGCGTTTCCGGAAATAGGGGGTGTGGTGCATACGCACTCCACTTATGCAACCGCATGGTCGCAAGCAGGCATTGATCTTCCTAACATAGGAACTACTCATGCCGATTATTTCCACGAAGCAGTTCCATGCACACGTGATATGACCGAGGCGGAAGTGAAAGGAGATTATGAACTTGAAACTGGCAATGTAATTGTTGAAAGATTTGCTGACCTGAATCCTATGCATACTCCCGGTGTTCTTGTTAAGAATCATGGACCGTTCACATGGGGTATTTCTCCGGCAGATGCGGTTCATAATGCAGTGGTGTTGGAGCAGGTTGCTAAAATGGCAAGCATTGCATATGCAGTGAACCCTTCATTGAGGATGAATCCACTTCTGGTTGAAAAACATTTCTCCCGCAAGCATGGGCCGAATGCATATTACGGTCAGACAAAGAAATAGGATATTAATAAAATAATAATATAAACTTAGAATATAGAATATCATGGAAATTTTTGATCAATACGAAATATGGTGGGTTACCGGCGCACAGCTTCTTTATGGAGGCGATGCCGTAGTAAAGGTTGACTCTCATTCAAAAGAGATGGTTGAGGGTCTTAATAAATCGGATGTATTACCTGTTAAAGTGGTTTATAAGGGCACTGCCAACTCTTCACGCGAAGTGAGCGAGATAATGAAAGCAGCTAACAATGACCCTAAATGTGCCGGTGTTATCACATGGATGCATACATTCTCTCCTGCAAAGATGTGGATACACGGACTACAGCAGCTTAACAAGCCTTTGCTCCATTTCCACACTCAATATAATGCCGAGATTCCATGGAATGAAATAGACATGGATTTCATGAATCTGAATCAAAGTGCACATGGGGACCGAGAGTTCGGTCATATATGCACACGTATGCGAGTGCGCCGCAAGGTTGTGGTTGGTCATTGGACAGATCCTGAGGTTCTCAAGAAGATTGCCGTATGGGAGAGGGTAGCTGTTGCATGGGCAGATTCTCAAGACATGCTTATTATCCGTTTTGGTGACCAGATGAACAATGTTGCCGTTACCGACGGAGACAAGGTTGAAGCGGAACAGCGTCTCGGCTATCACGTGGATTATTGTCCGGTAAGTGAGCTTATGGAATATCATAAGCAAATTAAGGAAGATGACATACGCTGTCTTGTAAATGAGTATTTCAAGCTTTATGATCATCAGCATGACATGGAGATACCTGCATCTGATGAGTATAAATCTGTATGGAATGCAGCCCATGCGGAACTTACCCTTAGGGCTATCTTGAAAGACAAGGGAGCTAAAGGTTTCACTACGAATTTTGATGACCTTGGCACAGATAATATAAACGATCCCAAATTTGTGGGATTTGATCAGATCCCCGGTCTTGCGTCACAGAGACTTATGGCGGAGGGGTATGGCTTCGGAGCTGAAGGAGACTGGAAATCAGCGGCTCTTTATCGCTCTGTATGGGTAATGTCGGAAGGTAAGGCTTGTTCTTTCCTTGAAGATTATACACTGAATTTTAATGGTAAGGATAGCACAATCCTTCAGGCTCATATGCTTGAGGTGTGTCCGCTTATCGCTGAAGAAAAGCCTCGTCTTGAAGTTCATTTCCTCGGAATTGGTATACGTAAGGCACAGACAGCCCGCCTTGTGTTCACTTCACGCCCAGGAGCCGGTTGCACTGCGACAGTTGTCGATCTCGGTAACCGTTTCCGTTTGATAGTTAACGACGTTGAATGCGTTAAATCAAAACCGATGCCCAACCTCCCTGTTGCTTCCGCTCTTTGGAAACCGATGCCAGATTTCGAGACAGGCGCAGGTGCCTGGATCCTTGCCGGCGGCACTCATCATTCCTGCTTCTCATACAGCCTGTCGCAAGAGTATTGGGAGGATTATGCGGAGATTGCCGGAATTGAGTTGGCGGTTATCGACAAAGATACGACTATATCAGGATTTAAGAATACTCTTCGTTGGAATGAGGTATATTATATGCTAAACAAGTCTCTTTGTTAGAAGGCATTTGAAAATAATGCTTTCTTAATTCCGATTAAATATGGATGCTAAAGAAACTATCCGTTTGGGTAAAGCCGTGCTTGGTATAGAACTTGGTTCAACCCGTATTAAAGCAGTATTGATTGATGAGGATAACCGTCCTATAGCCCAAGGTTCCCATGAATGGGAGAACCAGCTTATAGATAATCTATGGACCTACAGTGTGGATGCCATATGGTTCGGTGTCCAGGATTGCTATAGGGATCTTCGTTCTGACGTTCTTGAGAAGTATGGGGTGGAAATCGAAAGTCTTGCCGCCATTGGTGTCAGTGCCATGATGCATGGTTACATGCCTTTTGACAAAGATGGCAAGATATTGGTTCCATTCCGCACCTGGAGAAATACGAATACAGGCATTGCCGCAGCTGAGCTTTCCCGTCTTTTCAATTATAATATCCCTTTGCGTTGGAGCATATCTCATCTGTATCAGGCTATCCTTAATAACGAAGAGCATGTTGCGCAGATAGATTATCTCACCACTCTTGCTGGATATATACATTGGCAACTCACGGGAGAGAAGGTATTAGGTATCGGGGATGCTTCGGGAATGTTGCCTGTCGATCCTGAAACCAAGGATTATTCATCGCGTATGATTCGTCAGTTTGATGAATTGATTGCCCCGTATTCTTTTACATGGAGACTTGAAAATATCCTTCCGAAGTGTCTTCTCGCAGGTGAGAATGCCGGTGTGTTAACAGAAGGTGGAGCACACAAGCTTGATATTTCCGGAAATCTTAAACCGGGAGTTCCCGTATGTCCTCCCGAAGGTGATGCCGGGACGGGTATGGTTGCCACGAATGCTGTGAAACAGCGCACCGGGAATGTTTCTGCCGGAACGTCATCTTTCTCGATGATCGTTGTCGAGAAAGAACTTTCGAAACCGTATGAAGTGATTGATATGGTCACTACCCCGGACGGTTCGCTTGTAGCCATGGTGCATTGCAACAAGTGCTCCTCCGATCTGATTGCCTGGGTAGGTAGCTTCTGGGAGTTTCAATAGCTGATGGGCATGCC
>CAMYSW010000067.1:0-10312 GCA_947297425.1 uncultured Porphyromonadaceae bacterium | reverse complement strand
GGCATATGAGAAATATGTGAAACGCATGATGGAGCTTGTTGGATATGACGAGAGCGCGAGGCAGCGTGTATGGGAAAATGTGATTGCAATTGAAACAGAGATAGCCAAACATAAGAAAACCCGAGAAGAACGCCGTAATCCTCAGTTGCGTTACAATATGCAGTCAATGGAGGAGATTAAAAAAAATTATCCCAATATTGACTGGGATGCTTATTTCAAGGCGTTGGGACTTGAATCTGTTGACAAGGCAAATATATCTTCTGTTAAATATATGGAGTTTATAAATTCCTATATCCCTTGTTTGAGTCAACAGCAGATTAAGGACATGATGGCTTTGGATCTGATCACTTCTTCCTCGAATCTTTTAAGCGACGATTTTCAGGAAGCCAATTTTGAGATGTTTGACCGGACAATGTCCGGTATCGAGCAGATGGAACCCCGGTGGAAACGGGTGATGACTATTCCTAATTCTATGTTTGGCGAGGCTGTTGGCGAACTGTATGTAAACAAGTACTTCCCTGAAGAGAATAAAGTTTATATGAAACAGCTCGTGGAGAATCTGCGCAAGGCACTTGGCAAACATATTGATAATCTCAGCTGGATGTCAGACACTACGAAAGAGAAAGCAAGGGAGAAGCTTGCATCGTTTACTGTCAAAATAGGATATCCCGATAAATGGAAAGATTATTCCGGCATCCAGATAGATCCCGCCAAAAGCTATCTTGAGAATGTCAGCGAGGCATCGATATGGTATACGCAGGATAACTATCAGAAAATTGGTAAACCTGTTGACAGGGATGAATGGCATATGACACCACAGACCG
Source organism: uncultured Porphyromonadaceae bacterium (assembly GCA_947297425.1). GTDB lineage: Bacteria > Bacteroidota > Bacteroidia > Bacteroidales > Muribaculaceae > Lepagella. Next base: position 9,488 of record CAMYSW010000067.1, on the reverse strand, counting down.
TTAATGCTTATTATAACCCCACTACAAACGAGATATGTTTTCCGGCAGGTATATTGCAGGCACCATATTTTGACTTGTCGGCAGATGATGCACAGAACTATGGAGCAATCGGTGTTGTTATCGGTCATGAAATGACACATGGTTTTGACGATTCCGGACGCCAGTTTGACAAAAATGGAAATATGTCTGATTGGTGGCAGCCTGAGGATACGGAAAAGTTTACGGCATTGGCAGATAAACTTGTTGAGCAGTTTGATGCAGTAGAGGTGGCACCCGGCGTGCATGCGAATGGAAGATTCACACTTGGAGAAAACATTGCTGATCAGGGAGGATTGCGAATTGCATTGACTGCCTATCTTGATGCTATGGAAGGAAAGGATATGGAAGATATAGACGGCATTAAGCCATTACAGAGGTTTTATCTTGCCTATGCCAACGTTTGGGCAAATAATATAAGGGATGAAGAAGTGTTGTCACGCACGAAAACAGATCCTCATTCTTTAGGTGAAAACCGTGTGAATGTAACTCTCCGCAACCTGGAGCAGTTTTTTGACGCATTTGGTGTCAAGGAGGGAGATGCGATGTTCCGTCCGGTTTCAGAGCGAGTGATCATCTGGTAAATAATCAGCATATAATAATCGAAGTTATGTATGGTTTGGTAGGTTATCCTTTGGGACATTCGTTTTCAGAGAAGTATTTCACTGAAAAATTTTCACGGGAAAATATTGATGAAACATACCGACTGTTTCCCCTAAGTGATATCAAAGATCTTGAAGGTTTATTGAATATGCACACCAATCTTAATGGGATTAATGTCACCATACCTTATAAACAGTCTGTTCTGCCCTATCTTGACTCACTTTCTGATGATGCTTCAGCAATAGGAGCCGTGAATGTCGTGAAGATAGACAGACCGAATAAACGGGAGAAACCGAAACTGAAAGGTTTTAATACCGATTGGGAAGGTTTCTCCCGTTCCCTTATACCATTGTTACATGATAAGATAAGGGGTGCTCTTGTTCTCGGCACGGGAGGTGCTTCCAAGGCTGTTATTTATGCTTTGAAGAGATTGGGCATAAATACTGTTTGCGTATCAAGACAGCAGAAAGAAGATGTCATTACTTATGATCAGGTGGATGATAAGGTCATTACTGAAAATCTGTTGATTGTCAATACTACCCCACTCGGAATGTATCCTAACACTGATGGTTCTCCTGATATCCCTTACGGTCTTCTGACATCGTCCCATTTATGTTATGATCTTGTGTATAATCCATTAGAGACAAAATTCATGAAACAGAGCAAGAGTATGGGTGCTGTCGTTAAGAATGGATTGGAAATGCTATATCTTCAGGCAGAGCTATCGTGGAAGATTTGGAACGAACATTAAGGAATAACACTCTTGCTGTCCCTGCTGTATCTGTTGCGTCAGGAATATTGCTATCTCCCGTTTTGGGGAACGGGATTTTATGGGGATTTATTTTTATCACCGTAGCGGTGTGTTTCTATATTCTGTTAATTCATAATTCCAAAGATCCGCTTTTGGCATTCAGGTTAAGACTGCTACATTATGTCTGGTTGTCGCTTGCTTTTATAGGAGTCGGAGTAATGTTTGCATATATGGATGCTTCATATCGTATATCAATTGTTGATAATCATGAAGCTATGGCAATAACCGGAAGGGTCTGTGATATTTCAGAATCGACTTCTGGCGATAATCTGACTGTGGATGTTGAAAAAATCGAATGGGAATCAGGTTTAAAGGAATATACACATGATTTGAGCATTATTGTAAGATGTAAAAACTCAGATTGCGGTTCTGAGATTGGAGACAAGATTGAGTTTTCGGGAGTAATTGAAGAAATTCGTGATAACCCCAATTCGTTCTATTCCGGATATAAAGATATGATGGCGTCAAAAGGGATTTATTACACATGCCGGATACAGGATGGGCAAATAAGGGTTATCGGACATAGGGATTCTTTTATTTCCATCTCCCGCAAGATCCGGAATATACTGGAAAAGCAGATTGAGAACACACATCTTTCAAAAGCTACCCAAAATTTCCTGATAACGGTGCTGTTGGGCGACCGGGCATATCTTGATTCAGATACACGTAAGGTATTTGCAGATGCAGGTGTCGCACACATACTTGCGTTGAGTGGCATGCATATGGGAATAATAGGCGGTGTGCTCCTTTTTATCTTATATCCTTTCAATTTTGCCGGAAGATTTAAAACTCGCTTTATTATTGCAGCTATATTGCTTTGGGGTTATGCGTTTATTACAGGCATGTCGCCATCAACAGTCCGGGCGTGCGTTATGGTTTCGTTTGCTTCCATTGCAATAGTTCTTGAACGTAAACGTTATGCCTTTAATGCTCTTTTTGCAGCTTCATTAATAATTTTACTTGTATCTCCTTCAACAATATATGATGTAGGTTTTCAATTAAGTTTCATGTGCGTTGCATCTTTAGCTGCATTTGCTTCTCATATGAACCCGTTTGAGCAAAGATATACTCCATGGTTATATAAAATTACTTCATTACTTTCTGCCACTATTGTTGCAACATTCGGAAGTTGGATAATTACGGCATATTACTTCAAGTCGTTTCCCTTGGCGTTTATTCCTGCAAACATATTACTACTACCCTTTCTTCCATTTTATATTCTGTTAGCAATACTCGCTTTGAGCTTATCAATGATGGGGATTCATTTGAAGGTGTTAAATAATATTCTGGATTACGGTTTTGATATTACAAAAGATTTTTTATCATGGATTGGCAATGGAAATGTTTGTGATATAGACGTAACTACCGAGATGGTAACAGTGTGGATTTCAGGTATGATTCTGCTTGCATTATTCCTAAATGTGAAACGTTGGAAGCCTATGTTGTATGCCGGAATTGTTTTGCTTTGCGTGTCATTGGTAATGGTCCCTATTTATTCACAGAGTGTTCCTGATGGTAGCTTCATAATTACTGATAGTTATCATTACATTTCAGTTAATGTTAAAGATGGGAATGCAGAGCGAAATTTAAAAATTGATAGGCACTGTATCTCAACAATGTTGATAGGGAATCAGAGGATTATAGCCGTCGATTGTGAATTACCTGAAAAAATAACCTCCCGCGATTGTGATTATCTGATAATCGCGGGAGGCTATAAAGGCGATATTGAAAGTGTCTATAATGCTTTCAAGCCTACGAAAGTGGTGATTCACTCATCTGTAAGACGCAAAAAAGAAGATTTGTATCTAAAAGATATGCGGAAACTTAACGTTGATCATCACTCTTTAAGACATCAAAAAGCGCTTAAACATTATTTATCGGATTCTGTCAACTGATCTGAGCATGCGTTGGTCTGAGTTGATTCTTGCATACGCCATAATCGTTGCCACTAATGCCAAAAGCGGTGCGATAATTAAAGAAGACCAGCTTACCGACGCGTCTTCAAAAGTGCAATAACCATATCCACAGCCAATTGAAACAGCTGCAAGAATAAATAGAATGCCGATTAGGCATAGAGTTTTTTGTAATTTCAGATTCTTGAATAGGAATATATTAATCAATGGAATAATTGCGCACATAATGGAAATGATGAAAAATATCCATGTGTGAATGTAATAACCGGAAGGGGCTTCATTTGTGGAAACACCCTCAATGCTGAAACCTATTGTTGTAAAATTAAGGGTGTAATCTTGAAGCTGAACCTGACCGAGAGATAAAAATGAGAATGTGGTCATAGCCACAAATGCAATGAACAGCAAAATAGATTGCCAACGTTGAATAACCATATTATTTTTGTTTTATTGATTTATAGAATGAATTATAGAAAGTAAACAAATTAAAACTATAATATGTCATGTGTTTAACCTGATCACTTACTTACAAAATTAATACATTTTAGCTATACGGCAATAATGTATCATGAATATAATTCTTTTTGGCGTGAAATTTGTTACTATAATGAAAGCAAGAAGAGTTGTTGAATTGCTTCTATTATTGAAACATATCAGTTTAACATGACATTAGAATCTTTAAAGGATAAAGTATCGGAAGCCAATCGGTTACTTGACTCAAATCAGGTTGCAGATGCATTCGTGATACTTGAGGAAATGGCTCAAGATGAGGGAAATTATCTTGTTTTGGATAATTTAAAAAGTTTAAAGCAGACTTATGGATACATGATCCATTATCTGATTGAGGGAATGGAAGATGCTACACGTCCCGAAGTTTATGACAATACGGTCAGCACTCTTCGTGAGATCGGAGACTGTCTTTTAACGGATAAATTGACATCGGATAGTCCGGAAATATATTTTTCTACAACCAGAATCTGCAAACATCAAAAATTGTCATTCCTACCCTTATGGACGAGTCTCATGGATATAGAGTCAAAACTACAGCTCGCTTTGTCGGTTGAGGCAGATTCGACATCATTATTCTCTGAGAAGGACAGGACTATGCGCAGCATATTCGATTTGGTCTGGACTGAGCGAAATAGTAAAGATTTATGTGTGAAATTAGTTGAAAAGGTTCTCTCTTCCTCTGTAGACAAAAAAATATCACTTTATCTTATCTCTGCCCTCGTATTGTCTCTATTGGTATGTTATGATAGAGAGAAAATGATTGCCCTTATAGACATATATGACAATTCGATTTCGGAGGAGATTGCTGCGCGCGCTCTTGTGGGAATAGTGATGGCATTGCGGAAACATGGAAGCTGGGTGGAAAATGATAAAAAAATTTTGGGCAGACTGGAGTTATGGCAGGATTCACTTGTAACATATAGCCGTCTTCAAGGGGTTGTTAAAGAAATCATACGCACTCGAGATACAGATCGGGTAACCGCCAAAATGAGGGACGAAGTTATTCCGGAATTGATGAAGATGCGACCTGACATGTTGAAAAAGATGAGGGATTCTGCAATGGATTTTGAATCCGGCATGCTTGAGAACAATCCTCAATGGGAGGAAATGCTTGAAGAGAATGGAATTGCTGATAAGATGAGGGAGTTGACGGAGATGCAAAGTGAAGGCGCAGACCTGATGATGGTAACCTTCTCTAATTTGAAAGGTTTCCCGTTTTTCAATAATGTCAGTTCCTGGTTTATGCCATTCGATATAAACAATCCGTCCATACGGATTGAACGCAGTAACGTCAAGTCTCTTGAAACTATGCTTTCGATGGGCAATAACATGTGTGATTCTGATAAGTATTCACTGCTCTTTGCATTTTCAGCAATGCCGGAGCAGCAGAGACAAATGATGGTCGGACAATTTGACCAGCAGTTATCTCAGATGACGGAGGAATTTATGGAGCGTCTTGAGAAGCGTTCCAATCCCGAGTTTAATATGGAGACGGTAGTCTTTATTCGGGAGTTATATCGTTTTTTCCGTCTTTTTAGAAAGAAAGAAGAGTTTACAGACCCATTTTTGGAACCATTTGATTTTTTAAATTTGCCAATAATCGGTGATATGATGGCTGATGAAGATATCATAGAGTTAATTGGTGAGTTTTATTTCAAACGAGGGTATTATAAAGAGGCTCTAAATCTTTTTAAGGCAGTTGAGGAATCCAAGTATAACACCCCGTCATATTGGGAAAAGGTGGGTTTTGCCTACCAGTCGCTTAAATCTTATGATAAGGCTCTTTCTGCCTATCATCGCTCTGAGTTGATTGCAGAGCCAGGTTCCTGGCTTTTGAAAAAGCTTGCCTTTGTGAATAAGAAGTTAGGTAATTATGCTGTTGCAGCTGAATATTATTCAAAAGCTTTAGTTAATGATCCTGATAATGTGTCATTAATAATGAACGCCGGTTATACCCTATTCGAATCAGGTGATATCCAGGCGGCAGTGCGGTCTTATTATCATGCCAATTATCTTGATCCTGAAAATGTAAAGATATGGCGGGCTATTGGATGGACTGAATTTGTAATGGGGAATTTAGACAAGAGTTCATCTTATTATGCCAAAATTCTTGCATTATCTCCCGATTCCGTTGATTATCTGAATGCAGGGCATGTGAAGTTGGCTTTAAAAAATTTTAAGGAAGCTATAATGCTATATAAGAAATCTTCTGAGTATGGGTTGAAAGATTTCGAGACTGCATTCAGGGCTGATGCGGATACTTTGGAAAAGTCTGGAGTCGATAAACTTACTCAGGATTTAATAATTGATTCAATAAAGATGTCGGTACAGTTATAATAAAGTATATAGAGAAATTACCAAAGCGATGTTTGTAGCAGCTACAAACATCGCTTTGGTAATTTTATACTATTGAGCTAATTTTTAAACAAGCTTATTTTAACAAGTCTCGTTCTATTGCTTCTAATGCATCAGATAATTCTTTAGAGTATGTTAGCCTATCCTTGATTGATGATATGCCATGAAGCACAGTAGCGTGTTTCCTATTTAATTTTCCACCAATAGCGGGTGATGACAATTGTGTATGCTTATGTGTAAGATACATTATCATCTGGCGGGCGTCAGCTATGTCTCTCAAACGGCTTTGGGAGAATATTGCGTCTGGATTTAGGTTGAAGTATTCGGCTGTAGACTCAACTATCATGTCAAAGTTTACGGGTTTGCGCTCCGTTTTCTTCACGACATGGCTCATTACTTCTTTCGCTAATTCAACAGATAATGGGGCATTCTTTACGATTGAACGTGTCAAGAGTCCATTTACAATGGTTTCAAGTTCGCGAACCGATCCGTCAATCTCAGATGCAATAACGTCAATGACTTCTGAGGGAATGCCTAAACCATTTTTCTTTGACTTGAAATCAAGAATTTTTCTACGGAGTTGATAATCCGGATTTGGCAACGGCTCGACTACGCCCCATTTGAATCGGTCAATTAGCCTGTCGGCTATTCCGTCAAGCTCCATAGGAGGACGGTCGCAGGTGAATATTATATTCTTGCGGTTACGTTGCAGGTGATTGAATATCGGGAAAAGAGCTTCTGCCGTACCTGTCTTGTTTGACAATTCCTGAAGGTCGTCAAACAATATGACGTCCATCATCTGAAACCAATTGATAAATCCTGGAACATCCTTGTTGATCGTTGCCTGAGCATAAAGCGTCTGGAAATGCTTCATTGGCACAAACAATACTTTTGCATTCGGATTGCGCTCTTTTATGCGTATACCTATTGCTTGGATAAGGTGTGTTTTGCCGACACCTACATTCCCATATAAGAAAAATGGATTAAACTCAGGTTTGCCGGGATTGTCAGCAATATATTCCGCTATAGTGACAGGAAGCTTATTGCTGTCTCCTACACAATAATTCTCAAAATTTAAGGAAAAATTAAGTTGCGGGTCAAAATCTACTTCCCTCTTTTCGATGGGGGCTTTATGATAAGATCCGACAAGTTTATTCTTTAATACATGAGACTGCTGAGGACTTTCCAATTTGACTTTGGCATTGTTATCGTTCGATACAACGTCAACTTCATATTCGAGTCTTATTTGCTGTCCGAAAACGCGTTTTAACGCCTTGGAAAGTATTTCGTAGAAGTCATCTTCATATTTTTCGTAATAAAAATATGAGGGCAGACGGAGTGTGAGACGGTTTTCTACAAATGCAATAGGCTTAGCACATGCGAACCATGTGTTAAAGCGATCCGAACCAATATTGTCTTTTATCAGTTCAAGACATTTGTTCCATTTATTTTGAAAGTCCATCTCCATTTTTTTTGATTGGACTACAAAATAATAACAAAAATTTCACAAAAAAAAATGGGTATTTATTTGCAAAATTTCTATAATCTGTACGGCTTTGGAAATCAACGTCTTACATCGTGGTCTAAAATTTAGTCAATTTCAATATGATAATATTCTCTATCCTGTTGAATAATAATAAATTGGCATCATATTTAAATATGATGCCAATTTATTATTATAGTTGAAATTATTATAAAAACGTGTCTTAGGAATTTATTCCATATTTATTCTTATTTGGAATCATTCTAAATAAGAATTATCTTCCAGTTCATGTCGTTATAATAATTTAATGCTTATATAGCGTTTGGGATTCTTCTTTATGTCAACTATTAGTGAATCCACATCTGCTGCTACCCTGTTTAATTTATTGTAAAGTTCAGGGTCATTCATGAGCAATCCTAATGTAGAATTGGGATCATTAAGTTGATTTGAGAATTTTGTCAAATTTTCAGTTAATGCATTAACATTATCTACAGTTGTGTTTAAAGGGAGGGATTTTAATTGAGCAGATAAAACACCAAGATTGGCAGTGACTGTATCAAGACCGTGGCTAATGGATTTAACATTTCTCATTACTACGGGAAGATCCCTGTTTATTGTTGAATTTAAACCATTAGTTGCTGTTAAGACATTTTCAGTTATGCCGTCAAGGCGTTGAATCGAAGATGTCAATGCCGGATCGCCAGCAAGACGGTTAAGGTTATATAGAAGCGAATCAACACGTGGAAGGATCTGGTTGACTGCCGGCATTATATCTTCACTCAGAGATGACATGAGGTCAGACGTCTCGAATGATTCGATGTTGCCTCCCACAGGGATCTTTTCAGAACTTTTTCCAAGTTTAATTGCAATAAAATTGCCGCTCATGAGCGTAGATCCCATAGTTGCTTTTGAATCAACCGGAATCCTCAATTTTTTATTTAGAGCCAATAGCACTTTTATTTTCCCTGGATTTTCGTAATCAAATTGAATTTCCCTGACCTGCCCTACCTTATATCCGTCTATAGTCACAGGGGATGAGATTTCCAGTCCGGCAACGTTATTATATGACGCATAATAGAAATTTGCAGGACTGAACAGGTTGATACCTTTTAGGTAGTCTATCCCGAAAATCAGAATAACGATGGCGGCAATTACACAGATGCCGATTATAAACTCCTTGTTAAATATTTTTTTCATGACCAATAAATTTCGGATATTATTTTCGGCTTTTGATGATAAAAGCATCAGGAATCATTTCTTTTACTTTTTTTAATAAAATTTCCATATCCTGCCTATTTTCACTTTCGCCGTAGGTGTATTTATATAAATTGTTTTCTTTAAATGATTTCACAGGTGTTAACCCACAAAAACGCGGATTGTTCTGTTTCAGGATATCTGAACTTGCAAGAATCTGAATCTTGTAGACTGTAGTGAGTCTTTCAACTTTAGAATGGTATCCTGATATGGACTTGTGCGTTTTTAGAGCAATACCAGCTTTCTGATTGTTGTCAGCTAACGATGTGGATCCATCTGAGTTGACAGTCACAGTCTTGTTGTTATAAGTTCTTGTATTTTTTTTATTTTGTTTTTTATTGTTGGATTTTTTTCCCTTTTTCTTTTTTGTATCTTCAGCAGGCGTGTGCTTTTCGATAGCCAAAACGGGTTCGGCTTCCTTAACTTCCGGTATTGCAAGTCGCTCGTTTTCCTTGTGAAGAGGGATTGCGGCTGTTTCTACATTTCTTATGGCAGAAGCTTTTTTAGCAGCTTCAGAGCGCCTGCG
>CAMYSW010000066.1:0-10661 GCA_947297425.1 uncultured Porphyromonadaceae bacterium | reverse complement strand
CATTGTAAGCAGGTCTGTGAGGGTTTGAGTTGGGTGGGCGTGAGAGCCGTCACCTGCATTGATCACCGGAATGCGGGCATTCATGGCGGCAACATATGCTGCCCCCTCCTCGAAATGGCGCATTGCTATGATGTCGGCAAAGCAGCTGATCACCTTCGAAGTGTCTGCCACTGTTTCTCCCTTGCTTACAGATGTGTTCTGAGCATCGGAGAAGCCGAGTACGTTGCCGCCTAATTCCATCATTGCCGCCGTGAAACTGAGGCGCGTGCGGGTGGATGGTTCATAGAAAAGGGTTGCAAGTTTCTTACCCTTGCATGCCTCCGCATATTTGGGGCGGTCTGCGATGATGTCTAAGGCAAGGTCGATTATCTCTTCAGTTTCCTTGCGCGTCAGATCTGTGGGGTCTATCAGATGTCGCATAAGATATATTTCCCTAATGTAGGTGATCTACTTATAAATTAATCGCGTTGATCCATGACTCGTCAGAAGGATTGTCGCGGAATTTTAGTATTGCTCCTTTTGCACCGGAGTTGATGTAGTTTTCGTCTACTGCAACGTCAAGGAGTGTATCAAGATTGGAAAGAGAGACGTTCTTGACATTTGCCGCTTCAAGACGGTCGAGACCTTTCTTCATTCCATATGTGAAGATTGAAACAACGCCCAACACTTCAGCTCCTGCTTCACGTAAGGCATCGACTACGTCAATACAGCTTCCTGCTGTTGAGATAAGATCCTCAATGACCACAACTTTGGTGCCCGGTTCGAGACGTCCTTCTATGCGGTTGTTTCTACCATGGTCTTTGGCACTTCCGCGCACATATCCCATAGGCTTGTCAAGAATCCACGCGGCAATGGCGGCATGTGCGATACCTGCGGTGGATGTGCCCATCAATGATTCAGCCTCTGGAAATTCACGTTCTACAGTGGCGGCAATGGCTTTCTCCACCATTTCCCTTGCTTCGGGATCTGAGAGGATCAGACGATTGTCGCAATATATCGGACTCTTGATGCCGCTTGCCCATGTGAATGGCTTTTCCGGACTGAGGAATACGGCTTTAATTTTAAGCAGGTTGTGAGCAACTGCTTTTTCTATTTCTTTTTTTAGCATGGTTTGGGTTTTTGGTTTTCGGTTTTCGGTTTTCGGTTTTCAGATATGCGAGAGGCAAACAACTGAAAACTGAAAACCGAAAACTGAAAACTCATAAAAAATTAACAAAATTCGGCTACACAGCGGCGGTAAGCTGCAACGGGGTCGGGGGCTGCCGTGATAGGTCTGCCGACAACTATGAAGTCTGAACCTATCTCTCGTGCACGCGCCGGTGTGGTGATGCGTTTCTGGTCGTCTGCAGCTGAATCTGCAAACCTTATTCCGGGGGTGACTGCGAGAAATTCTTTACCGCATCTCTCTTTCACCAAAGCTGCTTCAAGCGGGGAGCACACCACGCCGTCAAGCCCCGCCTCTTTTGCGTTGGCGGCATATTTTGCGATGGTGTCGTTAATGCTCGCGTTGATAAGGAGCTGATTCTGCATGGCTTCTTCCGATGTGCTGGTGAGCTGTGTCACGGCAATCAGCAATGGTCTGGTGCCATCTGGACGGGTCAACCCTTCAAGGGCTGCACGCATCATCTCCACAGTGCCCGATGCATGAACGTTGGTCATGTCTACATCAAGTTCCGACAGGACGCGCATAGCTTTCTTGACGGTGTTGGGTATGTCGTGGAGCTTGAGGTCAAGGAATATTTTGTGGCCCCTGCGCTTGATCTCTTTTACGATTTCGTTGCCGGCACCGTAATAAAGTTCCATGCCTATCTTGAGGAAAGGCTTACGGCTTTCGCCATTGAATTTATCAAGAAAAGCGAGTGTTTCCTCCGCGTTGGGGAAGTCGCAAGCGATGATAACGTCTTTGTTCATTTTTATTATGTGATTTATTGGGAGTTAACAGAGATTATCGTGTCGTGTGTGTCGCACCTATGATGGAGTGCAAAGTGTCGATATGCAGAGAGTCCATCAGTGAAGGAAGTCCCTCTATAATCTCTTTGCATGCAAATGGATTCGGGAGGTTGGCTGTCCCTACTTCCACGGCGGTGGCTCCAGCCATCATCATTTCCAATACGTCGGACGGTGTGGATATTCCTCCGCATCCTATCACCGGTATCTTGACGGCACCGGCAACTTGATATACCATCCTCAGAGCTACCGGGAAGACGGCAGGACCTGAAAAGCCACCCATGGTGTTTGCAACCACGGGACGTCTGTTGCGAAGGTTGATGCGCATGCCTAAAAGCGTGTTGATAAGGCATAACCCGTCAGCTCCGGCATCCTCTGCTGCTTTGGCTATTGATACAATATCAGTAACATTGGGTGAAAGTTTCACAACAAGAGGCTTAGTGATAACTTTTTTCACCTCTTTTACCACTTCAGCCACAGATTCGGCGCTCGTGCCGAAAGCCATGCCACCGCCATGCACGTTTGGGCAGCTGACGTTGAGTTCTATTATCTCAACTTGCTCCTCGGGGTCTATCAGACGGCAACATTCGCGATATTCATCGATGGAAAAGCCGCTGATATTAGCAACTATAGGATTGTGGAAAACGCTCCGCATACGTGGCAACTCCTCGGAAATAACCTTATGTATTCCAGGGTTCTGCAATCCTACAGAGTTGATCATGCCTGAAGCGCATTCGGCAGTGCGGGGAAGGGGATTGCCGTATCTGGGATGCAGGGTAGTGCCCTTGAAAGATATGGCACCAAGAATGTCAAGATCATAGAAGTCTGCCATGCCGTAGCCATAGCCGAAGCAACCGCTCGCCGGAATCACCGGATTCTTGAGTTTCACTCCACACAGTTCGACTTCAAGTCTGTTCGTATTGTCAATGTTCATTATTCCTTTCAAATTATTTCCAGATGAGTTCCTCTTTTGTGAATACCGGACCATCCTTGCAGATGCGTTTGGCTCCGTTGCGGGTTTCAAGTGAGCAGCACATGCAGATTCCGAAACCGCAGGCCATGCGTTCGTCAAGCGACAGCTGACCGTCAATAGGCAGTTCGTTGCAAAGAGCACGCATCATCGGGAGGGGACCGCAGGCATAAAAATAATCATAGGTCATGTCTTCGCCACGCAAAGCATCGGTGACGAATCCTTTTATTCCCTGAGTTCCGTCTGCCGTAGTGACGATGGTATTGAAGTTCATTGCTTTGAACTCTTTTTCCAACACTACGTCGGCTGCCGTGTTGAACCCAAGAACGATTGTCGGTTCTGTTCCCGAACGGCGCAATGTCACAGCCAAGTTCAATAGGGGTGCGACACCTATGCCTCCTCCGATCAATACAGGATTGTTGCATTTGACATCCGTGTTGAATCCGTTGCCGAGGCCTGTTAAGATGTCAAGGCTTTCACCGGTTTTCATTTCCGACATTCTTGCCGTGCCTTCTCCCACTACGTCATAGAGCAGTGTCAGAGTGTCATTGTCGTAGTCACACACGGAAATGGGTCGGCGTAAAAACTTGCCGTCTATTGCAAGGTTGGCGAATTGTCCCGGAGTGTCGAAATCCGAGGTGTCTCCTTTAAGTATCATTCTCCATGTCTTCTGTGCCACACGCTCATTGGAGACGATAGAGAAAAATTTATTTTTATATCTGTTGGTCATCATTTTCATTATATATGATTTCACCATTGGCAATTGTCATCAAGACTTTTCCCGTCAGTTGTGTTCCCTGGAAAGGGGTGCTCCTGCCTTTGCTCAGGAATTTCTCCGGTTCAACCATCCATTCCCTATTGAAATCGACCAAAGCTATGTCGGCACGGTTGTCGGGAGCCATGCCTCCGGAAATGCCGAATACGCGACGAGGAGCGAGTGCCATAATCTCGAGCATGCGGTCGAAAGATATATGCCCGGTTTTTACCATATATGTATAGACCGCAGCGAGTGATGTTTCAAGTCCTACCACTCCCATAGCGCTTTTTTCAAGTCCTTTCGATTTCTCATCTGCCGAATGTGGCGCGTGGTCGGTGGCGATCATGGTTATAGTGCCGTCGGCTATACCGTCGCGAAGCGCCTCCATGTCGTGGCGGGAGCGCAATGGGGGATTCATCTTGAAACGCCCGTCTTCCTGTATATCCTCATCGCAAAATGCAAGATAATGGGGTGCGGTTTCGCAAGTTACTTTTACGCCCCGTGCTTGAGCGTTGCGGATAAGGTCAACGCTTTCGGCAGTGGATATATGGCATATGTGGAGCCTGCATCCTGTCTCTTCGGCAAGCCGTATGTCACGTTCGATTTCGCGCCATTCGCTTTCGGAGCATATGCCGCGATGCCCGTGTTTGCTGGCGTATTCCCCATCGTGGATGTATCCGTTGCGTAAAAGGGAATTTACTTCGCAGTGGGCGGCAAGTATCTTGCCTGTCTTTGCAATCTCTTTCATTGAGATGCGCATGGTCTCCTCATCCTGCACTCCAGAACCGTCGTCAGAGAAACCTGCCACGAAAGGGGAGAGTGCCGTATAATCAAGCGGTTCGGCTCCGAGACGCGAGCGGGTGATTGTGGCGTAGGGTATGGTTTCGATTTTAGCATCGCGGCGGATGATTTCGAGCTGGCGCTCAAGATTCTCCGGACAATCGGGAGCCGGGTTAAGGTTCGGCATAGGACAGACAGTGGTGAACCCACCGGCTGCGGCTGCCGCCGTACCGGTTGCAATGGTTTCCTTATATGAGAAACCGGGCTCACGGAGATGCACATGCACATCCACAAGCCCGGGAATAACGGTGAGACCATCGGCGCAAACCTCGCAGCAATCATGCGGAGAATCTATATGCGGAGCTATCTCGATTATTTTCCCTCCGGATATGAGAATATCCACCGTTCCCTCCTTGCCGGAAGGGGACAGCAGAGCATTTTTTATCAATATTGTTTTCATGAGATTTTGGAATCCGTAGAATTCAATGCAAAATTAACTTATATTTCGCGAGATGCAAAATTTATTTTCACTATTCTTCAATAAAAGTCCCCTTAAAAAGTGACTTTTTCATGAAAAAGTCACTTTTTAAGGGGACTTTTATTATATTTGCGTATTCTAATGTATAAATAGCAAAGTAATTCTTAGTTTGAAGTCTTGTCGCAAACTAAGAAGCTGTTTAAAAATAATCGCTTATGATTGATCTGAGACTTATCAATTTTATGAGAGAAGAGCTTGCCTCCACTCCTACAAAATTTGAGCGTTATATGGTTTCTGAAATTCCCTGGGATGACAGAATGATAGGTCTTGTTGGACCTCGTGGTGTAGGGAAGAGTACACTTGTGAAGCAGCAGATAATAAAAGAGCAAAGTGAGGATTATATCCAGCTATATGTATCTGCTGATCATAGCTATTTTGCCAATCATACTCTCACTGATCTTGCAGACTCGTTTATCGCCGAAGGTGGTAAACGTCTTGTAATAGATGAAATCCATAAATATCATGGATGGTCGAGGGAGTTGAAACAGATTTATGATTCTCATCCTAATCTTAAAATAATATTTACGGGAAGTTCAATTCTTGATATAAAAAAAGGGGGTGCTGATTTAAGTCGAAGGGCAATCATGTTTGATATGCAGGGACTGTCGTTCAGGGAATATCTTGAAATGTTTGAAGATATCTCCTTGCCGGCATATTCAATAGAAGATATAACAGAAAACCGAATTGAGTATAATGCGGAATTTCATCCACTACCATATTTTAGGAAATATTTGACAACAGGATATTATCCATTTGGTCAGCTGCCCCGTTTTGATATCCGAATGCAACAGATTTTTTCGGAAACAGTAGAGGTAGATATTCCCACTTATGCTAATATGACGCCATCAACTGTGCGGAAGTTGAAACAGATGATGATGATAATATCCGAAAGCGCTCCATATAAACCAAATATGTTGAATCTAAGTGTGGAATTAAAGATCAGCAAGAATGATGTGCCGGATTATCTTGTTTATCTGGAGAAAGCAGGAATGCTTTCTCAGTTGAGAGACTCTACATCGGGCATGAGGAATCTCGGAAAAGTTGAGAAAGTGTTTATTGACAATCCTAATTTGATGACAGTATTAGCCGGTGGAAATCCCAATATCGGTAATCTGCGGGAGACATTTTTTTTCAACCAGACACGTGTTAAGAACCTTGTTATGGCATCAAAAATATCAGATTTTGAAATTAACGGAGTTACGTATGAGGTTGGTGGCGCAAACAAAGGGAGAGCGCAGCTTGCAAAAGCTACAAAAGGTATTGTGGTTAGAGATGATATAGAATATGGATCCGGAGATATTGTGCCTCTTTGGGCATTTGGAATGAACTACTGATTTAAGCTCTATTATCCTGCCATCTTTAAGATCGAACGCATTGACTATAAGTTATAAGATCGGAAAGGGAATGTGATTTCGATGAAATCGGTCGGTTGTGAAGATAGTGTTTGTCGTGGTGGAACATACCGATGGTGACGGGCACAATTTCCATTTAAACCAGAATCGCCAAATGGTATCGTTAAATATTCACGTGTATTTGTAGTGTGACAGTTTCTACAATTAAAATCAGTGTCTTGAACATTTGTAGAAAAGAGAAATGACCCCAAAGAAAAAATATATTATTTTACTGATTCGTGTCTGACAATAAGAGTTCTTTAGTAAAAAATCACTATTTTTGCTTTTGGAATGGAAAAACATCCTTCCAAGACATAGACATAAAAGAAGCCTTATGCTTATCTTATGGATTGGAAACGTAGGAAATTTCACAATTACACACACACACAAGGATAGCATGGTGGTTCTCACGCTATAGTGTGGGCTGCTATTGTTGCATTCATGTGTACAGGTTTCCTGCGACCTACAATTTATATAGGGGCAATTTTTATTATAATCACAGCGGATCAGTTTCGGTTATATAAGGTGGGTCAATCGACTTTAAATTTTCCAGTAATTGACGGCTAAATTGGAACTAAAAGAGCTAATAACATAAAATGAAAATGAGAAAATTTTTAGTTGCAATCACATTGCTTTTTGCTGTAATCAACATTATGGCGCAAGAACATCTTTCTTTTAAGGGCATTCCCATTGAAGGAAGTCTGACAGAATTCTGCCAAAAGCTAAAAACAAAAGGCTTTACACAAATGGGGCGAGACAACAATATGACATTGTTTACCGGGGATTTCACTGGCAGACAAGCAACAGTTGGTGTTGCTGCGACTGATGACGGAAAAAGTGTTCACTCCGTTGTTGTTGTGTTCGACGAAAGCCGTGATTGGAATACTCTTGTAAGCACATATGACTATTATAAATGTTTATATACTCGTAAGTATGGAGAGTCTTCTGCTTGTCGAGAGCATAATCCCAGCCGTTTGGATAGCAATACATCTCTCATGTATGAATTAGGACAAGGAACAGTTACCTATGCCAGTGCTTGGAATGTCACTGGTGGAACTATCGAATTATCAATTGAGAAAGCTGGGATTTCTGAAGGTGTTGTTATTATTAAATATCGTGATGCTCAAAATGTGGAAACCAAAATCCAAAAGGATTTGGAGGATATATAATAATATGAAGCATGCGAGCCTTGGTTATTATTTATTAAGTATGTAAGTGCAAAAGTAATTCCGATAATTGCTTTCAAATAGCATCTTGGTATTACGATTTCATTATTTAATCATACTTTACACTTAGTAGTCTTTCATGTAAATCATTATATAACGACTGTCTGTGTCTTTATTATTTACCTGTTTATTAGTTTGTTTGATAATAGCAATTGTCAGCAATGTTAATGATAAGCGACGAGGGCGAAAGCTTACCATGCAGGTTACACCACTTAATCGTGGCGAGTGGTCAGAACGGCAAGTAGTATTGGAATTATTGAAAGTCGGTATCAATCCCAAAGCTATATTTCATGACTTATATATTCAAAAACCGAATGGTCAGTACACACAAGTTGATGTGGCGGTTGCAACGAAGGTTGGTATTATAGTGTTTGAAGTTAAGGATTATAGCGGTTGGATTTTCGGTAATGAACATCAGAAATATTGGACACAATTACTGGCGTATGGTAAAGAAAAGCATCGTTTCTATAATCCCGTAATGCAGAATTTAGGTCATATTCAAGCCATTAGGCAATGTTTGCCGCAAAATCCCGGCATTCCATTTTATTCTGTTATCGTGTTTTTCGGAAATAGCAAGTTAAAAAATGTTATATGTAACGCAAATAATACTTTTGTAATATACCCTCATTCTATCCGTCAGGTTGTAGCTGAAATTATGATGCGATCCAGTGCCAATTATGGTAACAAGCATGAAATAATGGATATATTTACCAAGGCAGTGCAAAATGGCAATAATCCTATGATTGTTTCTTCGCAAATCAACACTGCTATGTATTATGGTCGCAACAAACCTCAATCTACACGTGCGATATCTCTTAGACCTAAATTTTTTAGATCACGATCCCGTTCTGGTAGGTTCTCATATAGAAGAAGGCTCACACGTAGAAGGTTTTGGTAAATATTGCATCTCAGGGATTCATATGTCTTTATCTTATTTTTCTGTCCTTTCATGATTTCCCAATAATATGTAGCTTTTGCAACATTGCCAATCTCATTGTTGATTTCATCATAAAGAGTAGGTGTTAGGTATAATCACATATCCGCGTAGCAACCGCTTTTATACCTGCTATCAAAATAAGGTGGTTGTGAATGGTTGTGAATGGTTGGAGAAGGAATCATAAATATGGAACGATTGCTTTAAATATTTTTAATAATCTGTTTGTTAATTATTGGGATTCTGTGTAACTTTGCACGCAAAATGAACACGATGCAAGATTCCAGAAAAGCCGTGCTCACTCTTGAAGACGGCTCAAAGTTCGAAGGTTTCTCCTTCGGTTATGAAAATCCATGTGCCGGCGAGGTTGTTTTCAACACGGCAATGACGGGTTATCCCGAAAGTCTCACCGACCCCTCTTATGAAGGCCAGATCCTTGTCACTACTTATCCAATTCTCGGAAATTACGGTGTCCCTTCGTCTGAAAAATGCACGGAGGCGAATGTAAGCGATTATTTTGAATCCTCCCGTATCCATTGCGAGGCGATTGTATGTCAGGATTATAGCTGGGTGCCGAGCCATTGGCAGGCAACACGTTCGCTGGCTGAATGGCTTAAGGATGAAAAAATTCCCGGTATATATGGTATTGACACGCGTGCGCTTACAAAATTGCTTCGCGATAAAGGTTCAATGCTCGGGAAAATAACTTTCGAAAGGGGAGAGGATATCGATTTCCACGATCCTAATAAAGAGAATCTCATAGCTAAGGTAAGCACGCGCGAGGTGAAAGAATTTGGTGAGGGAGAGAAGAGGGTAGTGCTCGTGGACTGTGGCACCAAGTATAATATCATACGCTGCCTCACACGCCGCGGAGTCAGGGTGACGCTTGTTCCTTGGGACTATGATTTCACTCAGATCCTTTATGACGGGCTTTTCATAAGCAATGGTCCGGGAAGTCCGGAATTTGCAGAAAAGACTGTGGAAAATATACGCAAGGCTTTTGAAATAGGGAAACCTATTTGCGGAATATGCATGGGTAATCAGCTTCTGAGCAAAGCAGCCGGAGCCAAGATATATAAACTTAAATACGGACATCGGAGCCATAACCAACCGGTTCGCCTGAGTGGCACGGAGAGATGTTTCATCACATCCCAGAATCATGGCTTCGCTGTTGACAATGACACTATTCCCGCAGATTGGGAGCCTCACTTCATAAATATGAACGACGGCACAAACGAAGGTATTCGTCATAAGTCGAAGCCTTTCTTCTCCGCACAGTTCCATCCGGAAGCGAGCAGCGGTCCCAAAGACACGGAATTTATATTCGACGAATTTATTGCATTGTTGTGATAAGAAAAGTTGAGGGCATTTGTGCCCGCAACTTTTTTTATAACCTTGATTTTTATCATCTCCTCATTCTTAACTCCTTATTGTAAAATGGAAATAAAGAAAGTATTGTTTCTCGGTTCCGGTGCCCTAAAAATCGGCGAGGCCGGCGAATTTGACTATAGTGGCTCACAGGCTCTGAAAGCCATGAAAGAGGAAAATATCGAAACTGTGTTGATTAATCCTAATATCGCCACGGTGCAGACTTCGGAGGGGTTTGCCGACAAGATATATTTCCTTCCCGTAACTCCGTATTTTGTTGAAAAGGTTATAGAGAAGGAGCACCCGGATGGAATTTTCCTTGCATTCGGTGGCCAGACGGCACTTAACTGCGGTGTCAAGCTCTATGAGTCAGGGGTGCTTGAGAAATATAATGTCAAGGTGCTCGGCACTCCGGTGCGAGCCATAATGGATACAGAAGACCGTGAACTGTTTGTGAAAAAACTTGACGAGATAGATGTCAAGACTATCAAAAGCGAAGCGGTTGAATCTGTAGAGGCTGCGCTTGTAGCCGCCGACAGGTTGGGTTATCCTGTAATAATCCGTGCCGCATATGCCCTCGGCGGTCTCGGCAGCGGTTTTTGTGATAATCGTGAAGAGCTTGTGTCATTAGTGGAGCAGGCGCTATCTTTCTCGCCGCAGGTTCTTGTGGAAAAGAGTCTTAAAGGTTGGAAAGAAGTAGAATATGAAGTGGTGAGAGACCGCTTTGATAACTGCATCACCGTCTGCAAC
>CAMYSW010000065.1:0-10685 GCA_947297425.1 uncultured Porphyromonadaceae bacterium | reverse complement strand
AGGCAATGGCAAATCAGATGGCGCACGCCGACCATTTCAGTCCTCGACGCAGTTGCATCCATGTTTTTGACGACCGCATCGAATTCCTTAATCCCGGTGGGATGCCAATGCCCTTGGATGTAATGGAAAGCTCGTTTGAATCCCAACCCCGTAATCCTATAATCGCAAAGCTGTTCCGACTTGCTCACCTGTCAGAGAATCTCGGCTACGGACTCCGTAAACTCAAGCGTTGGCAAGAAGTAACAGGTCGTCCTATGCACATTGAGACAACAATCAATTCTGTAAAAGTAACCTTTGATCTACAGTCCCATGAAGCGGAAAAGACTGTTGTCGGTGTAAATGTCGGTGTAAATGTCGGTGTAAATGTCGGTGTAAAACTATCGGATATTCAATCAGAAGTTATTAACCTTATTAAAAACAATCCATCAATAACCCATGCTGAAATTGCAACTATCCTTTCGATAACACAAAGGACTGCTGAAAGAACCACAAAAAAATTAAGAGAATTAGGGGCTCTTAAAAGAGAGGGTAGCGACAAATCTGGAATTTGGAAGTTAGATTCAAATATTAAATGAGTTTCATTAATTATGAATGTGGACAAAATAGAGGATGATATTCGTTTGTTCAAAGCCGATTTTAAACAGCATTCCCACGAGTTTTTAACTTCCAAATGGGTGCTGGAGAAAATCCCGTATATATTTAATAATGATTCTGAAGCATATATAAAGACTAAACTTAAACTAGCGTCTATGATTCATGTAGATAGTTGTTCTATCATTTTTGTAGGTAGTGCTTCTACTGGTTTTAGCCTTTCTCCAATGAAAAACTTCAGAAAATTTAATGCCAAATCAGACATTGACATTGCAATTATATCCCATTATTATTTTGATGTTGCATGGCATGCACTTAGAAATATAGACATATACAGTTTGTCACATGATGCAGTTTCAAGCATTAAGGCGCATCGTGAAAGATATATCTATTATGGAACAATTGCGACTGATAAAATATTGGGATTGTTGCCATTTGGAAAAGAATGGTTAGCGGCGATTGAATCTCTTAAGGAATCTCCTATATTTGAAAATAGAGACATCAATTTTCGATTATATCGTGACCACGAATCATTAAGAGAGTATCACATCAACAATTTCAAACGCAATCTATCAGATTCATTTGGAGTTAAATCAGAAGAAATACAATTACAATAAGATATGGAAAACTTTCTAAATACAACCTTACGTAACGTGGCTTGGTTTAAACAGGCTCATGAACGTGGCGATTTGGAGATGAAGCCTCCTTTTCAGCGTAATCCTGTTTGGGTAACTAGGCAGAAGAGCTATCTTATCGATACAATTCTCAATAAATATCCTATTCCTGAAATATATATGCAGGAAGTAACGGATGAAAATGGAAGTGTTCGATACATTATCATTGACGGACAGCAGCGTATCCGTTCAATTATTGATTTCATGAATGGAAGTTTCTCTCTCGATGAAAAAGAAAGTCCCGAGTTTAATGGGGCTTATTTTGAAGACCTAACATCTGAACAGAAAAAGGCATTCTTCAAATACAATTTCGTTGTAAGAATTTTGCCGGACATTAATGATGCAGAACTGAGAGCAATTTTCCAACGATTGAATAAAAATGTTGTTGCTCTTAATAAGCAGGAACTTAGACAGGCAACATATTCAGGACCTTTTATCCGATTGATGAATAACATTTCTGATAAAGAAGTGTTTACAAAAATTGGAATTTTCACTCCAAACGACGTGCGTCGAATGCTTGATGTCGAGTATCTTAGCGAACTCACAATCGCCTTTCTTAATGGACAACAGAATAAGAAAGATAAGCTTGACGCGTACTATCAGTTATACGAGGAATCATTTGATGATGAAGGCTCCGTCAAAGAAACTTATGACGTAGTCCTGGGTGAAATTATAAAAGTTTTACCCAATATCTCGCAAACCCGATGGAATAAGAAAACTGATTTTTATACCCTTTTTTCAGTTTTTGCCTCGCATAAAGACACTCTGCCATTGTCAAAAGATAAAAGAATTGCTGCTGGGTCGAAATTAAATGATTTTGGTGAATGTATTAACGCTCGACTAAAATCAAAGGCTGATGATGAGGGAAAAATCTATTCGACCACAGTTAACGGATATGTTTCTGGGATGAGGGCTACAACCGACTTGTCTAGTCGACGTGCTCGTTTCAAAGCTCTTGATGAGGAACTAAGTGACATTTGGATTTGAGAGCAGTTTTATGGCATATAACTGTTTCTGACTATTTTTATGTATTAACAATCCCCCAAAACAACGTATTCCGCAAAAGGTGCTATATTTTTTTTAATACTGCACCAAAACGAGAATACGTTGTTTTAAGGAGATACAATAAATCAAAAAAACACACTCTTTTTTCGACGCAAAAAATTGATTTGCATCCAAATTCGATCTTGCAGGAACTGTCAACACCATTCTATATATAAGCTCTATAGTAGATGACAGTGCTCTTTTTTCTTAAGGATGACTTCTGCGTAAAGGGATACCTAAAAAAGTATAAGTTAGGTATAGTATAGTTTGTCGGACATATATAAAGCCCGAACCAAACCAAACTTATTTACCGCCGTGGCGTGGCAAGGGTGCAAAGGTCATAATGACTGGGGAAAAGAAACGGCATTATCCGCATTTTTATGGTAGCAGCCGTGGAGATGCGGATTTTTCTTGCCCGATTATCACAGAGTTACGAAATTTTGTTGTAACTTCGCGTATGGCAATACTCTATAAGATATTGATTCTGTATGTTGGCTTTGCTCTCTCCTGTAACCTATGGGCGCAAAATCAAGGGGATTTTATGCAAACAGACACAAATCTGCTTAAAATTGAGCGTGATGCCCTTGGAGCAGTGTACTATTGGATAGACAATAATGCGCTTGACTTTGACCGAGTGGATTACAGTGACTTGTATGAAACTTATCTGACGCCTATTGAAGGACAGTTGTTTGAGGACTGCACTCAGCTATTCATTGATGGTAAACTTCGTTTGGAGCCGACCTTTCTAAAAACATACCGTTATTGGGGTGGCAATACTTTTGATGCTCCTGTTGATGGGGTACTTGGCAATAATTTCAGACGGATAGAGGTCTATTTCTATCCTGATGCGGTAAAAACTGATTCAGTGACATACTCCGTAAGAGGTCGGACAAAGGTTAAAAAGAATGTCTGCGATTTTTCGGGAGAAGTCAAGATCAAGAAAATCTATCATGTTTTTGAACGAGATGCCGATTCTCCTGACTACTATAAAATTATCGCTGATTATTCTCTTAGGGAAGATTCCGTGCAGAAAGGAAGCGGAGTGTTTCGCGGTATATTAGGCTCATACGGATATGTCACGAATGATGCTCCAGAAGTCATTAAGGTAGACAACACAGATCAGGACGGTGACGGTTATATGAATCGATCCTATGTCGGTACATGGCAGAATTATAAGAACCCAACGATAGTAAAACGCTGTATGTGGGGAGATAACCGTCTGCCATTCCGCTTTGATTTCGATATAGGTGCTGGAGAAATTCGCGTGAATTCAAAATATGCCTCACCCGAATGGGATAGATTCATGGAGGGTAAAGACCTTGATGTTGTAGAACCCGAAAGTGGCGATATCCGTGCCACCTATAAAAAACCGTGGTGGTGATGAACCTGACCAATAAACGATTCTGGATTGCTTGGGTTATATCCGAACTATTACTGTTGGCATCTTGCATAGATTTTGCTGTCAGGTGTCAATCGCTTGGCATGATATATGTATTTGCTATAACCCAGCCGTTAATGATAGCTGTGGCATTATTCAAATCGGCTCATCCTAATGCCGCATTAGTAAATTTGTTAATCATCAGTTTATATACGGTTTATTCAATCTATCTGAGATTGACGCATGAAGATACTGATGGCTGGGGCTGGTTTGCTTTCACGGTTGTGCTTCCAATTGCTCAGCTTATACTGCTATTACTATATTGGGGGCTTGAAAAACTCGCAGAAATTACCGAACATAATCAATGACGATATTGTCATGGAAGATGCTTTAAGATACATAATTATCGCTGTTATCCTTTATGCCGTTTGCATAGGGATATATAAGGCTGTTCGCACTCGAAAGATTGGTTATTGCCTTTGGGCGATTATTGGATTGTTTGGAATAGTGATATGGCTGTCGAGAGGATTTCTCATTACTTGTCAGATGTATGATTGGGCTACATGGGTTGTATGCTTTTTGACAATAAGCAGTTACCTTGTTCCTAAAAAATCGAAGTTAAGTCAATGGGTAAGCGGCATTACTTTAACGAGCCTTACATTGTTATTGATAGGTTTTGTTATCCTAAATATTATTGCGGACCGAAAAGATAAAATTGTGATTGAAACATCATTAAACGGTTATTCAACAGCCCGAATTGATGAAATATATTTCAAATACAAAGACAAGTCTTTTGGGCGTGCTTTCAATCTAAAGGATTATTCCAATAATGATGGTTTCCGAAATCGTTATAATGTGGAACTGACTATTATCCCCATTGCTGACAACATAGCTAAGATTAAGTCTTTAGACCTTGTGCCAAAACCTGAATTGATGAAATCGAAAGGAGGTAGGCAATGAAGTTCTTAAAGAAAATATTTGTTTGTTGTTGCCGTTCCCAAGAACGTATAGGAAATGGAGATATGCCTGTGGCTATGTCTATGGGCATGATATTGTTTACAATTTACATATACTTAACTGCCATCTCAATAGGCGTTTCATTCTATTTGGAAAACATAATCGGCAAGCACTTAGTATTAGACCTCAAAAAACTGACGCTTTGCAATATCCTTATATGTTGTTTAATAGGAGGAATCTTTTATCTAAAATACCTTAAAGACAATCGACTAAATCAAACTCTGTCTATCGAGATTTCCAAATCTGATAAAGTAAGTGCTGTTGTATTCATTATTGGAAGTATAGTCAGTCTATGTGGAGTATTTATGTTTATGTGGGCTGTAAATAATGGATTTATATTGGAAGGAGGCAAGCGATGAAACTGACCGATAGTAAATCATTGTTTCTTGGCATTTCACTGATAATGTCATTTGTTGGGGCCTTGTGTGCGGGCGTAATGCTTGGAACGGGCTTGAATTGGGGGCTGTTTGCCGTTTTTGCAGCGATGGCGGTTCTCGGATCGGTATGGGCTTCAAAGATATTAAAACCTGTCCCAGATGTCGGTCTAATCATAAAATATAACTTTCCTAAAGATGCGGGGTATTACCAAAAGGGGAAACGGAAAACTACACCTGTAAACGATAACGACATTCTATATCATCTAAAGATGTTTCTACCCTTTATTCAAATAGGAATGTTCGTGTTTGCGGCTGTTCTATTTAGCGGTGGCAGTAAAAATCAAAGTCATGTTGTCCCACAACAAATCAGTTTTAATGGCGGTCAGGCAGAGTTAGTTATTTTTGACCAGAGTGCATATGGCTCATACGCCGACCTGAGAATTTATAACAGCGAAGCAGAACATATTGAGAGTATCCACATTATAGCCGAAGATGCTACTCCACATCTTGATAGCATAATAGGAAAGGATGTATATGTCAGCTATCATGGTTTTCCCGGTTATGACTCCATTCTTCCCTACGACAGAGTTTTGCTTGGAGAATCACTCCTTGAGCATGATAACCTTAAATTCAACTACCATTTCAGAAATATCAAGTAAAAGTTGAGAAAGATATGACAGCAGCTGAATTTGTAACCGCGATAAGGGAGATAACTCCTAACGAAAGTAAGTTTTCGATGATGCCTGAAGGCTTTGCTCAAATATATTTGGGCGATTTGTTCATTGGCGATAAAAAAGGACATATTATTACAGAGCCGAATGATGCCGTCATAAACTTGATTAATAATTATGATGTTTCCAAACTCACAATTATGATTTTTAGTTTTGTCAAATCTGATGATTTGAGGGAAACTGACCGATTTATATACTTTGGATGGCGGGAGGCTTTTCCTCTTGCCATTCTTAAGAAAACCGGAGAAGTAGTAGAAATAGACTGGGCCGACGATAAGCGCATAATGAGTTATATTGCCAAAGACCAGCAATCATATCTCGACCTTCTATTTGCATTGCAAGAGAACAGCCTGTCAACTCTTTTTTCGGAAACGCAAAAATGTGACATGGAACATTTGGTTAACATTGCCGGAGGTAGTAAATATCAGCATCATTTAATGGATCTGTTATCATAATATAAGGATATGGAATTGATAGCCGAAATATTCACTGAAATATTCATACGGTCATGGTTCGGCTCGGCGATTAGACATATCGGAGCCGGGCTTCGGTATGGTTGTCTTTGGCTGTTCCGTCGCGGACAGAAAGTATCGTATAAGCACATCCGCTATGGTTCGGAGGATTTCAGTAACATAGACCATGCCGACAACAACCTTGCCAACGGATTTCTCGGCTTCCTTGTTTTAGCAGTGGTTCTGATTCTAATAGCTAAATAAATCTTGATAGGGATGTAGATGCGTGTAATAAAAATCGACATATGAGATTCACCAATTTTATCATAATCATATTAGTTCTGTCAGGTTGTTCACATGAGAAGCCCTACAGCACATTTATGGATGGTATTCCACAATTAGGATTTACCATTAGTTATGCTTGTTTCCTAAATCAAGACAGTGGAATCATAATTGGCAGGCATCAAGAATATAATGATTCTATACCAACTCAATATCGTAATTCTGTTGAAATATATATGTCATCAAATAAAGGTGCCAAATGGTTGCTAAAATCAAAATTACACTTTGATAATCTTATACATATTGGAAATACTATTAAAAGTGATTCCAGCTTGTTAACACCTTTATTTTCTCAAAATGGAGATGCCTACTTATTGCGAATAACGTATGCTCCAGGATATTCGGCAAAATTAACTTCTACTGGTCAAACAAGATGTGATCCTATTGCTTTCAAAAATAATCTGCTTTATTCGGTATCTGATTTCAAAGATGAACATAATCTGATAACTATGGATTCCTCATATCATGTCATAAATTTTGTTCCATCACCTTCTCTATCCCAATGCCTTTTTTGGAAAGATGAGATGATTGCAATAAAACGATACGTTAGAAACAATAATGTGTTTGTTCTTGATAAAAACGGACAATGGGGCATATCTACATGTCCGGTATCACCTGAATTCATTGCAGAACTTGAGGATGGGATATGTATTTCCGGAATTACTGAATCTAATGGAGTGGAAGTTTATTTTTATAATCAATCCAGACATAATCCACTACTTATATATTCGTCTAACAATTATACGTTTGTAAAAGAGCTGATAACCGACAAAGAGGATACTATTATTTTGGTTTTAGGATATACATCGGGAATATTCATGAAGTACAAGCTCGTGGTTAGTAATGATTCAGGAAAAGATTGGGAAACCTTTGATATCCCTAACAGTGAATTATATGCAGCATGTTCCATTTATGGGAATAGTATCTATTTGTTTCTCATGAACAATCGCTTGATACAATACCGAATCAGCTAAAGAATGATTATAAAGATTGTTTCTTACGAATGAAATCTGACAGCAAAATATATAGGTTCTTCTTTGGGCAACGAGGTGATACACGTATGCCAGTTGGTGTTATGCTGCTGATTCTCGTGCCGTTTTTCATTGCCGGCGCTGTATTTCCAAAATCGCAAATACAGCGCATTGTCGGCAAATCCGGAACATACATCGACTGTAATTTCAAATATCGGTTATATAGGCAACGATGGCCCTATAATACATTATATTATTACGGTAAATGGCAGAGATTATGAAGGTGGAGCACATGCCAACGGTTTTGCCGTAGGCGACAGTATAGGAGTGGTATATCAGAAGGACAACCCGGAGAATAATATGACTGTGTTTGAATATTATGATGGGCCAGACTATGGGTCTCTCACAATATTTGTAATTATTGCGATGGTTTTGGCTATATATCGTTGGCTGAAGATCAACCGAAAATACAACGAAAGATGTCCGGAGTTGGAGAGTTCCGGAAGGTGTATGATATACCGCACTGACAAGGAGTATATATTTGTCACAGTATATTATGCCAATTCGAGTTATCCGATCAAATTCTTGCCTCTTGACTGCGATAATGGAGCGTTTGAAAATACCCTGGCGGATATTTGTCATGCAAGTCTGCATGACAAATACACTGAGATAAAGGCTTCCGAGCTAATCAAAGCGATGAAACAACGCTCATGGCGACAACTTTACATGCACTCTACGAGTGTACTTGTGACCCACGATAGCCATAAACTGAAAATACTACCGACCAAAAAAGCGGCCGGCAAATGGCAAGATTGGGATTATGACCAAGAATTGTATTTTGACCTTGACGGAGCGTCATGGAAAGATATTATCAACTCAATCCGAAAACTTCTTGAGCCCAATGAAACTGACCGATAAACGATTTTGGATATTTGAGGCATTAGTCCGACTGTCAACGGCTTTGACAGTCGGACTAATGGAATTATTTTACATACTCAGTTTGGATTCTGATGTCTTACCCATTTGTATCATAATTCTTATCACATACCTAATCGGGCACGCTGAGGCTTGGAAGCGCAATAAGTCTTGCGCTTGGTTAAAACTTGGACTCACTACTTATTTGTTCTCCGCTGTCGCCTTAGCGGTCATTTTTGCAATCATATTATTGATATGGAGTATTGTTTCATTTATTCCGACTATGGTTACCGCTTTTGTAGCCTCACTTTGTTTTAGAGCTAAGACAACGGAGGCAACAGGTATGGAGTTAAAGAGTATTTCACTTGAATCAATTGGTGTGGAAGGAATTGCCTATGCCAAAAGTGAAGCTCTGAGAATAGCGGAGGAGTACTACAATTCAAATCTCCAATTTTACATTATGGCTGACAATGTATTCGCCAATGATATATAAACGGCTTGCGTCAGTAGTTTGGAGCAATAGGCTGAGGCCATTGTATTTCCTGACATTAGGCTATATGAACGTATATCTGCTTAATCTCTATTATATCAGATTCAGATATAGCCGATATGAACTTACACAGTATCGCATAAATGTGATATATTCGGTATTGGTCATGTTCCCAATCTTAAATATCCCGGTCTATATTGCCTCCATTCGTCGCAGTAAATTACCATTGCTATTTAGCGATGCGACTAAATTATATTTGCAGGGCAGGCTGGTTACATACATGATTCAAAAGGATTATTCAACTTTAATAGAATCCAAAACATGAAAAGATACTATATTATTGATTATATATGGTTTATTGGTGAAGCACTCAAGCGTAAGGAAGGCAGTCCTTCCAGTGGAGAGGGTTTGTTGCTTATCTCATGGTCGTTTACATTTTTAATCCCATTGATAATTCCTTTGATGTATCAGCTATTTGGAAATCCGATTGCGATGATACTTGGATTGGGCCTGATATTTTTACCATTCCTATTTTGCAGGCTGCGATATACCAGACAACGGCGCGAGTCTATATTCGAGCATTATTCTGGAATAAAGAATATCTTAATACGATGGTTAGTTCTTATCGGTGCCATAATATTCTTGACCGCTATGAATTTTATGCTTATGTATCACTTTGGATTTATTACTAAAAAGTTATAGAACTATTGACAGGGAGATACGAGTAGATTTTTCAAAAGGTGGCTTTGAGGTGTCCTTTATTCCGGTTGATTTTTACTCATTAGAATCAATCTTCGGACAGTTGCCTGTAATTCAAATCAAGAATCTCAGTATTGGAGTTTTCCCTAATGATAAACCACAAGAGGATTTATATATTGACCTAAATAATATAAATAGGATTTTCCCTGATTCGGTAACAAATCTCTAACCGCTATTCTCTTTCTTGAATAAGATCAAAGATAGAGAATCTTTCTCTGTCTATAAACTGAAGGTTGATTTCGGGAAATTTCAGTTCCTATACGACGATGATTCGTTCCTTTTTCTAAAAGGACAAGTTTCTACCAAAGAAGATTTTGAAATAATAAATTCCATTTATAAAGAGGTGTGTTCAGTCATTAACCTTGAAGAATAACTAATGGCAGCCTTAATATTCTCAAACAACTAAGATTCAGTAAGTATATGAAACTGACCGATAAACGATTTTGGATAGCATGGTTTGTGTTTCTCCTTTTGGCGATTGTGAGTTTCATGGCAGAAGGCTGGAGCGAGGATGGTGCGTTGCTCGGCGCGGCTTATACACTGTCGCTGTTATTGACATGGTTGTGTCATAAGGTAAAACCGAGAATGGCGTTTGGCAACCTGATTGTGATGATAGCCTATAATGCCATATTGAGTTACAATCTTGTATTCAATAGCCAATATGGAGCCTGACTTACATGGTGGTTTTTCGCACTGCTGCTGAACACTATACATTCAATCGGCTTGATGATTTTCACCCTCGCATCCACTCAAAAACGGAATTTATGATTCCATTTACAGAATGAAATTAAAAAAGCCGCCGAGAGGGTGTGTTGACTCTCTCGGCAGCTTGGAAATCATTTCTCAGTAGGATTGAAATAGAGGAATGTTTCTTCTATGTGTCGGGATTTTTCGAGCTGGCGGGTAAGATTCTTTATGGAATCCTGCTCCTGCTGTGTACCGAC
>CAMYSW010000064.1:0-10850 GCA_947297425.1 uncultured Porphyromonadaceae bacterium | reverse complement strand
GCTCTATATTCATCACTGAATTATTAGGTTTTGAAGAACCCATAACAACCTTCTCGTTGCTATACATATCCCACCAATATTTCACACCGTTCTCCACCTTTACGTCCGTAAGGCGAAATGCGTCCCATGTGGAATTGCCATAAGAAATCCTGTTGTGATGGCTTTTGACTATAGCTTTCACGGCTTTCTTCAATGCCACACCTGTTTTTCCTTCAAGGGAATCATAATACCCGGCAGGAGCATCCGCAAATGCCGGTGTAGCGAGAGCTAAAGCGCATATATAAGCTCCCGCAATATTAATCAATCGTGATTTCATGATATCGTTAGTTTATTTTTTGCGTAAAAAAATGTGTTTGACCTACAAATTTATATAATTATAATTAATAATTACAATATTTCCAAAAAAAAGAAAGGCAGCACCAAAAGTTTTTTCATTTAACTTTTGGTGCTGCCTAAAATACCTATCGGTCTACCGATTTTTTCAAATAATGAGTCTGAAAGGACGCATACCTTCCGAAGTAATCACATATACACCTTGCGGCAACATATAAATCTCTCCATCAACCGGAGACGGGATAAAGAGAATCTCCATGCCGTTGATATCATACACATGTACCGGTTTTGTCTGTATCTCCACATCACTGACCTTGACTGTGAAACCGCCATCAACAGGATATATCTTTATCGGAGCCGCAATGTAAAGCTCTTCCACCGAACTTCCTTCAGCCAAATAAATCTCGTTTGAAGGCTCTGAAAGGATACCCAATCTGGAATATTGCACATAATATGTCTCTGCAACTGCCGGATCACGATCGCTTATAACATAACTCGTCTCTCCTGTTTCGTATGTTTCAGTTTCCTGATTACCGTCAACAAGGCGAGTACGTGTCAAGACATAATAGTCAGCTATCTCACCCTCAGGAACCGGATTCCAATGAGCGGTGTATGAATTGGCTGTCACATCCGTAGGCTGCAAGGCTGTAAGCGTAGTGAATGTCGGCATCGGAAGAGCCTCACCTTTGAGCGTTACGGCTATCGAACCGGTCAATCCTCCATCATAGAGCACTATCTTGGCTTCATGCTGCCCTACACCGGCGGGGGTATAGGTTATATTAAGCAGATATCCCTGATTTTGATTTATTGTGGCGGCGGGAATCTCTTTGGTGATTTCCGGCACGAACATAGCCCTGTCTGCACCTGTCACTCTCACTGAAAGCGGAGATGTGAGGTTCCTACCCACGATCTGCAATACGCGAGTCTCGGAACGCCCCACTGCCACCTGACCGAAATCAAGGGCTTCGCCATTAACAGGCGCCGTAATCTCCGGATCACCGGTAATTGGGGGAGTCGGGTCGCTTCCGTCCTGATCTTTTACATAGAAAATCTCAGTGGTGCGCGGGCCCCATACATATTCCGCCAATTCCGGAAAATCCACAAAGGGGTTCCTGTTTCCCTGATACTGCTCCACTACATTGTTACGGTCTATCTCCTTCTGATCCACAGGATCCTGACGACACCACTGAAGCAGCATCTCTTTCGCCCAAGGCACCAATGTGGGATAAGCCTCTTTATTATACATGTAATTGATCACCCAGTTTATGTCGTCATATACTGTTGCCACATACATATAAGCCCTTGCAAAGTCTCCCTTATATTCATCATCGGGTTCAAACACGTAACGGCTACCGCCGCCATATCCGGTCATGGCTCCGCCGATCTTTGACACTCCGTTATTGAAACTTGTGGAAGCAGTAAGCCCGAGAGGATAATTGAGCTTAGCCTGATTAGCCGCCCCGTCAGACGGGTAAAGGTTCCACATATCGGAATAAGCCGGCGTATATTCCACCGAGCCGTTCTGCTTCCACCAAGATTTAGGCACGCTGTGTTCCCGCTGCATCTTATTTGCCGAGAAGCTGCTCTTACCGGTCTGCCCTCTTTTTATGAGATACACAGCATCCGAATACATATCCCACCATCGTTTACAACCGTCAACAAGTTCGGGATAGACATCCGAATACTGCCAATATGTTGGCAGGTCTGTATACACAAGCGTTTGATGCGACTTCACGCACTCTTTGGCGGCTGCCTTCAGTGAAGCGCCACTCTTTCCGTTCATCTTATCATAATATCCGGCCTTGAACTCTGCCGAAGCGCCGACAACAACACATAGCGCCAGCACTAAAGTCATGTAAAATTTCTTCATCAGCAATATGGATTTACTATTTAAACAAATAAACAGATAAAAATCCCTTGGTGCGGTGTTTTTTGCACCAAGGGATAATCATATATTGCATAATAATATCCAAGTAAGTGTTCACTTACTTGGAAGCTTTCACTTCAAGGTCATTTATCTCCCATTGATCGGCACCTGCAGCGGAACATCCGTACTTGAATGCCACCTGAATTTTCTTGCCGGCAAAAGCCGAAAGATCCATATCGCCGGAGTTTACAAAAGTCCATGCTCCTGCTTCGGGCCACGTTGGGATGGTTATCTCGGTCCATGTTGAAGAACCGCTTTCACGAACCACGAAGCCGCAGAGCTGCTTGATAGTGGTCTGGAATTTTGCAGCATGACGGAAAGAAGCTTTTGCCGATTTATATCCGGAAAGGTCTATTACCGGAGTAATGGCGTATGAAAGTCCATCGCTCGTTGCCCCAAAACCAGTGGCATTGAGATAGCCTTTGCCGTTATACTCTTTCCAAGACCACAATTCTGACTTTCCAGCCGGAAGAGTGACATTATCGATAGTCCAGTCAGACGGAAGGGATGTCAAGCTTGCTTCAAGCGATTTATAAACCACATCCTCTCCCGATGGCTCCGGAGGAGTCGGGGTGTCACCTGAAACAATCTCATATTCTGTAACGTCCCTGACACTCATCATGCCGAAATACTTTTTCAAGTCACCTTTCACTTTCACACGGGCGCCATAGATTGAAGGATTCTTGGAAATACCAAGTGTGGTTCTCACATCTCCCACATTCTTAAGACCGATTGGGGCAGAGTTGGAAGCATTAGCTTCAGGAGGTGCCACCATCGAGAGGATCACGTTTGTTGCGTTCTTATAATTATCTCCATCTGAAGGAGTTGTTCCAAACACTGCAGAATCCCATGTTTTATCTGCGGTATAACCTGCTACATAACCTTCGACCCAAACACCTGTTGCGTCAGCAGTAGCAGCCTTGATCTGATCGGTATTATACGGACTCTCTTTTGTACCGTCTCCATTCGGAATACCGTCACCAGGACCCGGAGCAGGAGTTTCACCCCCCCCTATTACGACTCCGTCAACCTCCACATCGGCAGCCGTGCCGCCATTGCCGGTGATACCGGGCATGCCGAGGAACGTATTAAGGTCACCTCTGAGCAAGATTGCTTTCTTCAACACATCCGGATTGTCTACCAAGTTAACAGATGCACGGAATGCCGAACCTTGCGGGAGTTCCACAGCAAGACATTTTGTCCAGTCTGTCTCATCGGCAGAGGCAGCGATAAGGATATTGTTATCCATCTCGGCATCAGCACCGAAGATCACATCATCGTTAGATGTAACCGTATTGACACCAGCCTTGACAGAACCCACGATATAAGCTTTCACCCAACCTGCAGCTCCCTGATTCTGGATCTCTATAGCCTCGGCTACGTCATACGGATCATCTTTCTGTCCTTTGTCAGTGATCATAACGTCACCAAGACCGCGAAGAAGCAACTGCCAAGCATCACCATAATATGAAAGGATACCGCGCACTGTTCCGGTGCCTTCCGGAATCATCTCGTTGTAGAAATTCGAATAACCGGAAGTGCGGACAATAAGTTCACCGCCATTGGCATCCTTGAGTGTGCGGTTCACACTTTCCTGATAAGGTGCGTAAGTTTCCTTACCACCCTCTTCGAAATATACATTCCTGAATTCAACAAGCTGGCTCTGCATATTGCGAAATTCTTCACCGGTTGCAGGAAGTTGTGAAAAGGTAGTCACGATACAATATGGAGCATCAGAAGGCCATTCGCCATTCTGATCAACATATTTCACCTTAGGATCCGGCAATCCGTTAAGTTCGGAATGAGCAAGGAAATAGTCCCATGCCATGAATCCGAGCTGGGGAGCACCGTCGTAAGGATCACCGAGCCATCCGATCTGCTGCAATCCACGGTAATAACCTATATAAAGTCCGGTTGCGTTAAGCACAACATCCTGACCGATACGATAGTCGGTATAAGTTGAGCCTTGGTTCACGGAGAGTGCGATAGCCGCTGTCTCATCCTGAATAACTATAGACTTATAAATATTGCCGGAAGCATCACTCGAAACCACTCGTCCGTGGATAATATAAGGAGTCTGCGTAGCTTCGTCTTTCATCGGGCACATTACCGTCTGATCGGCGAATGCAGTCTTAAATTCAGAAATGGTAGTATTGGCTTCCATAGTAGCTTTCGGCACATCGAGAGCCGGCACGTCCATGTCTGCTTGGCAGGAAGAGATTGCACCCATAGCCACCAAAGCCAAAGCCGAATGTATTATATTCTTTATTTTCATTTTAATCTGCTTTTAAATTAGTTGATGCCTTTATTTACCGGGTACACCATAAATCTGCATCTTGTCAATCTCCCAAGTGCCAGAGAGGCTTGATGTCGATGTGTAACGGAAAGCTACCTGAATTTTCTTACCGCTGAATTTATCAAGATTTGCATAACCGGAATCAGAGAATGTCCATGAATTTCCGGCAGGAGGAATAGGCAAGGTTATTGTCTCCCATTCTTCCGAGCCAGCCTCACGAACAAGTGTCTGACACATCTGGTTGAATGTATCCACATTATTGAAATAGTTAGCGGCAGAATGAACGTTCATACGAATTTCCCCGAAACCGGTGAGGTCAATCTCTTCAGATATTGCCATGGCATCTGTTGTCACGGCAGATCCGGATCTTCCACCGGTTGCGACAAAACCATATTGGGCATTAAGTTTCCATGTCTCGAATCCGGCTGTCGAAGGATTGCCTTGATCAAACGTGAAGCCTTGCATGCCACCCATGAAGTTAAGATTCTTTATCGGTTTTGATCCTATGGGAAGAACCATATTGGGATCGGGTTCAATACCTTCCGGTCCCCAGTTATATGCAGACACGCTACGCACTCCGTAAGCCGAACAATATTTCGAACCTGTCTCACCATAGAGGCAAACTTCCTTACCTTGATTCTCGGGATGGTCTCCAAGGTTTACTGCATTACGCACATTGCCGCTCGGAAGCTGCACGGGCACACACTTCGACCAGTCTCTCTCATTGGGGTCTGCAGCAATGAGTATATTAGTCTTCACCGTAGCAGGAACTGTAAAATTAGCAGTCTCCTGTTTGAGCACATTGCCGATATTGGTATCTACAAAGCCTACGATATAGCCCCTCACCCATACGGTTTCACCTAAAGTTTCATTAATGCTACCAAGGCTTGCCTGATACGCAGTCATGGGATTATCCCAAGCGCCGGTGCCTATGCCCCCCTCCGGAACAATCACCGGAGGCTGAGCCAAATCATCGTTACATGCCCCGAGACCCATAGCCATAAGGAGCATCAGCGAGAATATGATCTTTATATTTTTCATTTTAGTTTATTTTATTTTTATGTTTTCGGTTGTCAGTACATTTCTGACAACTGAAAACTTAAAACCGAAAACTTAAAACCTTATACCCACATTAAAGAAGACGCGTATGCCCTGGGCATAATAGATCTTGTTGGGGAATTTATTCACGTTATAGTCTGTATAGTCAAACTTACCCTCCTGATAACCGCCGGTCTGGATATTGCGATTGTTGAGAAGGTTGTTCACACTGAGATTGAAGTTTATAGATCCGAAGTTAGTGTAAAGAATCTTTCCGATAGAAAGGTTCATCACCCATTCCGAGTTGAGTTTATCCTGATGAGTGATCTGATTGCGACGCTGGATATATTCCTCCTCAGAAGTGCAGAACTTCCAAAGACCGGGCATCTCTTCATGACGCGCGGGCGAAAGGTCGATCCAGTTATCACCAAACCACTGACCGTTCACTTCAAAGAACCATTGCTTGATATTATAGTTCAGACCGATCGAATAAGCCTGCTGGGGAGTTCCACCGATATGGTAGTTCTTGAGATATACACGACGTGTCACGTCTTCCTGAGAACCATTCTCATAGCTACGAACACCAAGAGGATTATTCTCATATGTGTTGCGTGAGAATGTTCCGGCTGCTGAAACCGACAGGTTGCTGAGTATCTTGTATTCCATGCCAAGCTCGATACCTTTGTATTCTGTCTCCATTCCTGACATTGAATAGTTCATGAAAGTGTTGAGCTGATAGTCATAGAAACCTGAACGTTTGATGCCGTCCCACATGCGGGTATAGAAGCCAGTAACAGATCCGCGGAAGCGGGCATAGTTCCAAGTGTAAGAGAGGTCTGCAGAGAAGAAACGCTCTGATTTTAGACCCTGTACGGAAGTGTCTTTCGTACGGGGAGACACATAGCTATAGTCGGGCATAGGAGCACGTGAACCATAAGAAACATGGACGGTGAAATAGTTACGTCCGTCAAGTTTGTAGGTGGCACCTGCCTTCAGGGCAGCATTGTCGAATGAATGATGCTTTCCGGTGCCGAGTGAGTTTTCAGGTGCACGTCCGTTCTGCATGTTACCATGGCGCACAAAGTCTGTGAAACTAACCTCAAGACCATAGTTCACGTTCCAGTGAGCCGTGGTGATCTGATTCTGAACCCATGCGCGGGCATTGATGCTGCGGATATTATAGTCGTAACCGAACACATCCCCTTTATAAACCTTGCGGTTGGGGTTGCGCATATCATTCTGAAGGATATTGGGATTGCCGGCGAAGTCGCGCTCCGAGAAGTTGTCAATGTCACGCCAGAACTCGCCGCCGAGAAGATCACGGATAGTCTTATAGTAATGTCCGTCGCTATAATTCACGCTCAGACCTCCCTGAAGAGTCATGTTGTCATTGATACGATGATCAAGATATGAGTTGAGCATCCATGAGGTCAGGTTTGAATGACGGTTCTCGAGGATATAGCTTGACTGACCCAAAAGTTCGGGATTGCGGTCAAACTGCTGCCTGTTAAGAAGGTTGGTCTGATAGAGTCTGTTCCAGTCAATCTGACGGTGAGCTTTATCGCCTCCCCACCAGTCTGTAACAAAATCAAAAACTTCCTGCTGCGCTGCGTAAAGATCGGGATCAGTGAAGGGGTCTGCCGTAGGCTTGTAGTAAGATGGCAGATAGCGGTAATAGTCGGGACGTGGATCCGCAGTCTGATACCAGTTGAGTGCTGAGCTGCTATAGCGGTTGTTGCGGAAAGCGATACCGGTGTTCAGCTTCGTTCCCATCTTGGGTTTCCATATCCAGTTGAGGACAACAGAGGGATCCACAGACTCAACGATACGTGCACTTTTCTTTTTGCCGTCGAGATAACCCCACGACGGATTATAGAGATTTGTTCCTGCAAGGTCGTAAGCTTCCTGAGTGGCAGCGGAGTTTGTGGCACGCTGCGTAGGTGCGCCCCATGCCGAGAGATTCAGTGAATGCTGATCGTTGAATACTTTCTGGAGACTCAGCTGCAAACCTACAGAATTATAGAACGTGCCTTCGATCACACCTTCCGGCGCATAACGCCCTATCACATTTGCAGAGAAAGCCCATCCTTTGGAATTAAGTCCTGTTGAATACTGCAACATGGCGCGCAGCATATAGTTCGAGTTAGTATATGAGAGATTTCCCCTGAAACCGGGGGCATATTCGGAAGCATAGGTTGTAAAATTGCTTGCACCTCCTATGTTGCCGAAACCGAAGGGAGCTGCCTCCATACCGATATCAGTGGTGCGGTTGCGGAAAGCACCGGAAGTCATACCGCCAAGACCGGAGAAATTAAAACGTCCGCGCATGGCGTCGTTGAAATTGATACCGTTGATATAACCGTTATTCCAGTTGCTGTCATAACCGCGCCAGCGGAAACGGGCGATGGAGAAATCATAATTTGATGCCTGGTAGTAGATATCGTCTGTCGCACCTTGAATGGTACCTACGCTTTGACCGGATCCTTCATCATCGAGGATCTGCTCCTCATCGAAAAGGAAATCGTCACTGTCAAGCTCCTGACCATCGAAGCCTGTGGGGTCAAGACGGATCTCGCCTATATTCTTCACCAAGCCTTCTACGATTTTGACATCCTTATAAGCGTCTGCATAGCCATAAGCAATAATCTGAAGAACATCCGTGCCTGGAGCAGCCTTGGAAATGGTAAACGTACCGTCCGAACCGCTGGTCACGAAAATTGCCTGATCGCGCAGAAGGATATTGGCATCTGCAACAGCCTTACCGGTACGGGCATCGACCAGAGTGCCGGTAAGCCCTGTCGCGGCAAGCGACGGAAGAGCCATACACAGCAGCATTAGCAATGATAATTTAATTCGCATAATTTAGTATCTTGTTTTTGTATGTTGTTGTTTTAATTACTTCTTCACTTCCTGCACAAGGAATATCTCCGTCGGCAGGTGATCTGAATATCCGTTGGTCCATGCGCCTCCGGAGAAGGTGCGGTGCGGATAACCACGGTATTGACCGTCGCTCTGAAGCAGGAATTGCTTATTGAACACTTCCGCCCCATGATATTTAAGCCCGGCTGCACCGTCAACCAGATTCTTGTTAACTATAATCTGATCGAAAAGGTCCCAGCCTCCACGATAGATATAAGAACCGATACCTTTGTCGAGTTTCTCCCAGAAAGGATTGAAGAAACCGCCGTCAGGCGTATCCCCGATTTTCTTTACGGCTCCCAAAGTCTCTGCAACACTCTTGTTGTGCGGATCGTCATTTAGGTCTCCCATCACTATCACACCCATCTTCGGATCAATCTTATAGAGGGAATCCGCAATAGAACGGCTTAAAGAGGCGGCAGCCTCACGCAGCCAGCTGCTTTCCTTCTCACCGCCACGGCGCGAAGGCCAGTGATTGACAATGACAGCAACACGCTTGCCACCCATAAGACCTACCACACACATCTGGTCGCGTGTCTTGAAATTGGGAAGTTCGGGCACAACAAGACGGTGATTCGTCACATTTATCACACGGAAAAGTTTCGGATTGTAGAGAAGACCAACATCCACACCTCGGGCATCGGGCGAATCATGATGACATATCTGGAGATTCCAATCCTTGATTGCATCTGCTTTCACAAGATCCTGAAGCACGGTTATATTCTCGATTTCGCTCACACCGATAACCGCCGGACCAATCGGAGTAGTCTTTGTGGTCATCTGCGATATGGCATAGGAGAGATTCTTTATTTTCGACCAATACTTCTTGCCATCCCATTTATATGACCCGGCAGGAGAAAACTCCTTATCGTATTTCCCGTTGTTGTTGATAGTGTCGAAAAGGTTCTCAAGGTTATAGAAAGCGACACCGAAAGTGCGGTATTGCTTTCGTGTCTGTGCGTTAACGCACAGACACGCCGACACTCCGATCAGGAGTGTCAGCGCCAATGCGGTTAGTCTGTTAAGTTTCATTTGAGGTGGATATGGAGATTAGAAATATTTCACCTCTTCACCGGTCATAGTGGCAAGCAGGCTGTTGGCAAGACTGCTCGCGCCGAGACGGAAGAGATCATGATTGAACCATTCGTCACCGAGAACCTCTTTCACTATTGCATAATAATGAAGCGCCTCTTCTGATGTGCGAACCCCGCCTGCAGCCTTGAAACCTACCTTGTTGCCGGTCTTCTCATAATACTCCTTGATACACTGGCACATTACATATGCAGCCTCAAGGGAAGCTCCGGAATATATTTTGCCGGTAGAAGTCTTGATGAAGTCAGCTCCGCTATACATTGAAAGGATTGATGCTTTCTTTATATTGGCAGCAGTCTTCAGGCAACCGGTTTCAAGGATAACCTTAAGCTTGGCATCGCGTGCCGTGTGCTTAAGCTCGATAATCTCGTCGCACAAATCCTCATAGTTCTCATCAAGGAAACGACCCACATTCATCACGATATCAACCTCGTTGGCACCACCTTCAACAGCCATTGCAACATCTGCAACCTTGACGGCGTCGAATGTCTGGCTTGAAGGGAAGCCGCCTGCAACTACAGCAATATCCACACCCTCTACATCAAGGTTGGATTTAACAACTTCAGCGAAGTTGCTGTAAACACAGATTGCCGCCACGTTCTTAAACTGGGGGTAATCATTATCGAAATCGTTCACACGCTGTGTGAACTTAGACACACTCCGCACGCTGTCTTCTGTGCTCAGGGTTGTCAGGTCAATAGAGCTGAAAAGGAACTGATAAACTTCCGGAGTGGCATACTTACCGGATTCTTCAATTATCTTCTTAACTTCTTTTGCCACAAATTCGTCATTTTCGACGACCTTGCTTTCGGCAAGTGTTTTCTGGTATCTATCCATAAGAATCGTCAGTTATATGGTGTAATAAATATTAACTTGCAAATATATCCAATTCTTTTTTATAAATAAAATATTTTTACCTATTGTTAAACACTTTTTTATAAGTTTAAATCATTCTTTAGTTAAACGGCGAGCAATACGATCCGGATTTCTTGACAAGAAATCCGCCCATGATTTCGGACCTTTAGCCACTTGTGGCTTACCCGTTTCATAGAAATGCGTAAGCGCAGCGGCAAGCGCATCCGTGGCATCAAGCAGATGGGGCATCTTGTCTGCCGGAATGTTCAGCAGACGCTTCAACATCTCTGCCACCCGTTCTTTAGATGCCGATCCGGTGCCGGTCACCGCCTGCTTTATAGACAAAGGGGCATACTCGGCAATAGGTATGTCACGACTGAGCGCAGCAGC
>CAMYSW010000063.1:0-10918 GCA_947297425.1 uncultured Porphyromonadaceae bacterium | reverse complement strand
CCGCTTTATCTTGATGTCAAAGACTGCTTCTATGGCAAGGAGAATGCTCCCCTTATCGTTGGTGGTCGTTATGGTCTCAGCTCAAAAGATACTACTCCGGCTCAGATCGTTGAGGTTTATGACAATCTTAAGCTTGCAGAACCGAAAAACCATTTCACTATCGGCATCGTAGATGATGTTACATTCCATTCCCTCCCTGTAGGTCCCGAGATCAATGTCGGAGGTAAAGGTATGTTCCAGGCTAAGTTCTATGGTCTTGGTGCTGACGGAACAGTGGGCGCTAACAAGAACTCGGTTAAGATTATCGGTGACAATACCAATAAGTATTGCCAGGCATATTTCGCTTATGATTCAAAGAAATCCGGTGGATTCACTTGTTCTCACCTCCGTTTCGGTGACGAGCCCATCCGCTCAACATATCTTGTGAACACTCCTAACTTCGTGGCTTGCCACGTTCAGGCATACCTTCACATGTATGATGTGCTTCGCGGACTTCAGCCCAACGGAACATTCCTTCTCAACACAATCTGGGAAGGCGAGGAGCTTGCCAAGAATCTGCCCAATAAGGTTAAGCGCTATCTTGCCAAGAATAATATCACCGTATATTATATCAACGCATCCAAGATCGCTCAAGAGATAGGTCTCGGCAATCGTACGAACACCATCCTTCAGAGTGCGTTCTTCCGTATCACGGAGGTTATCCCCGTGGATCTTGCTGTTGAACAGATGAAGAAATTCATCATGAAGTCTTATGGCAAGAAGGGTGAGAACATTGTCAATATGAACTATGCGGCGGTTGATCGCGGTGGTGAATATCATAAACTTGATGTTGATCCGGCATGGAGCAATCTTGAGGATGAAGCTGCGGCTGCTACTGATGCACCTGAGTTTATCACTAACGTTGTTCACACTATAAATGCTCAGGATGGTGATCTCCTGCCGGTGAGCACATTCGCAGACCGTGCAGACGGCACATGGCAGCAGGGTACAGCTGCTTATGAGAAACGTGGAGTGGCAGCTTTCGTTCCCGAGTGGAATCCCGAGAACTGTATCCAGTGTAATAAATGTTCTTATGTTTGTCCTCACGCTTGCATCCGTCCGTTTGTCCTGACACCGGAAGAGGCTTCTGCAGCTCCCTTCGGCGAGGAACATTCGATTCCTGCAATTGGCAAGACATTCACAGGAATGCGTTTCGTTCAGCAGGTTGACGTCCTTGACTGTCTCGGCTGTGGAAACTGTGCAGATGTTTGCCCCGGCAAGAAAGGTGAGAAAGCGCTTAAGATGGTTCATGAAGAGAGTCAGCTTCCCCAGCAGGAGAATTGGGATTGGCTTATCAAGAATGTCAAAAACAAGGCAGATCTTGTTGATATCACTCTCAATGCCAAGAACAGTCAGTTCGCTCAACCTCTCTTCGAGTTCTCAGGTGCTTGTTCAGGTTGTGGTGAAACTCCATATTTGAAGCTTATATCTCAGCTCTATGGTAATCATCAGATGGTTGCCAACGCTACCGGTTGTTCTTCGATCTATTCAGGTTCAGTTCCTTCAACACCTTATACAACAGACGAGAACGGACATGGTCCGGCTTGGGCTAATTCACTCTTTGAGGATTTCTGTGAGTTCGGTCTCGGAATGTATCTCGGATATGAGAAGATGCGTGCACGTCTTGAGGATATAAGCAAGAAACTTGAGGGTGACGAGAATGCTCCTCAGGCGCTTCGCGATGCAGCCAAAGCATGGTATGAAAACCGT
This sequence comes from uncultured Porphyromonadaceae bacterium, assembly GCA_947297425.1. Classification (GTDB taxonomy): domain Bacteria; phylum Bacteroidota; class Bacteroidia; order Bacteroidales; family Muribaculaceae; genus Lepagella. The sequence continues at coordinate 9,169 of CAMYSW010000063.1, read as the reverse complement.
GACGATGCCAAGATGTCTCATAATCTCGGATATGAGTTCGCTGAAGAAGCTAAGAAACATGCCGATAAATGTGAAACTTGCGCAACGATCGTGAACCTCCGTCATTACCTGACTAAACGCAGCCAGTGGATTATCGGTGGTGACGGCGCAAGCTATGATATCGGTTTCGGTGGTCTTGACCATGTGATCGCTTCCGGCAAGAATGTTAACATCCTTGTGCTTGACACTGAGGTTTATTCCAATACCGGTGGTCAGTCTTCCAAATCTACTCCTATCGGTGCAATAGCTAAGTTTGCGGCTGCCGGTAAGCGTATCCGCAAGAAAGACCTCGGTCTGATTGCAACCACATATGGTTATGTTTATGTAGCCCAGATTGCTATGGGTGCTGATAATGCCCAGACGCTTAAGGCTATCCGCGAGGCGGAAGCTTACGACGGTCCTTCATTGGTTATTGCTTATGCTCCTTGTATCAACCATGGTATCAAGAAAGGTATGGGTAAGAGCCAGGAAGAGGAGAAGGATGCTGTAGAATGTGGCTACTGGCACCTCTGGCGTTATAATCCGGCTCTCGAGAATGAAGGCAAGAATCCATTCTCTCTCGACTCTAAAGAACCGGATTGGAGCAAGTTTGAAGACTTCTTGAAAGGGGAGGTTCGTTTTGCTTCGCTTTCAAAGATGTTCCCGCAGGATGCCGATGAACTCTTCAAGGCTGCAAAAGCTAATGCTCAATGGCGTTACAATAACTATAAGCGTCTGTCGCTCCAGAATTGGGGTACAGATCCCGAGCTTACAGCTGAAGAGGAAGACCTTCGCAAGTAATTTCACATACTTACAATAATACAGGGGGCAGGATCAAATCCTGTCCCCTGTATTATTGTAAGTATGTTGTAAGTGTCTGAATCCTTTTCAATTCGGAAAAAGGTTGCGTGACCAGCGTGCAAGGTTGCCGGTGCGTCGGGCAACGTCGAGAATGGTGAAGCGACGCCTTATGCGTTGTGCGCGAATTGCACTTTGTCTCAGTCGCTCACGCGAAATGCCTATATGCTCCGGGAGGGTAGGTGCTGCCACCGCTTCCAACGAGGTTCTTAACTGTGCGTATGGAATCAGTTGGTGGTTTAGCTTTTCCTTGATTTCCTGCCAATTGTTTTTTAACAAGCTCAAATGTTGGCGAAGTTCATCCTTGTCGACATATTTCGCTTCCATTTCAGTCTCTCCGATGTTGGGGAAGTCTGTATCTTTGAACATCTCGCGAGTTTCTTTTTTTACATCGTCCAATGTAGGCCAGAGGTTTATACATTGATCGATGTCAAGTTTAGAGAAGTCTTCGGCAAGCATCTGTTCGTAGAGCGCTGTAGTAGCCAATGTGCCTATAGCTACCTGAAAGCCGTGTGAAGGGGTAATTCCGTTCATTTTGTGATGCTCCATGTTCCACAAATGGGAGAATTGATGTTCCGCACCGCTTGTAGGGCGGCTTGATTTGTGTATCTGCATGGCTAATCCTCCCAAAAGCAATCCTTCCATCAGATGGTATAGAGCCTTGCGGTTGCCGGAACGTAGTCCTTCCGGATCTGATAAGGCGGACTTGAGCCCTTTTTGCACTGTGTTGAAAGCTACCGTGTCTATTGTTTCTATGCCTAATGCATCTGCAAGAATCCAGTCGGCACCCGCAGTGACTTTGGCAAAAAGGTCAGCATAACCGCTGGCTGTTATTTTCTCAGGGGCTTTAGATATTATGTCTATATCGGCGATGAATCCTAAGGGAGCCGGACATGAGAAACTTTGTTTAGTTCCATCCTTTATTATTGATGCACCGTAAGCCGTGTATCCGTCCATGGATGCAGCCGTGCCTACGGATATGTATCGTCTGCCAACGTGGCATGACGATAGCTTGACAAGGTCGTTTATCGTGCCCAGTCCCACGGCTACTGCTACAGCATCGGTAGCGTTCAGCCTGTTGTCAAGCTGTTCGATAAAGCTCCATTCGGAATGAAGGGATGGATCGGTGAAAATGAACGGCTCATCCGGAAACATGCCGTCAGATTCAAAAAGCGATTGAAGTCTTTCCCCGGCAATCTGCCAGGTAATAGGGTCTGCTATTATCACAGGCCGTTTTCCCGCGAATAGTTGTTTGAACATCGCGGGAGTCTTAACAATCACACCGTCTCCAATACTCAGTGCTTTCGTATCGGAAGCACGAGACAGTATGTCCTCTATTTTCATTAGTTTTAATATCGGTGTATAGGTACCTATCTGGAAGCAAATTTACAAAAAAAATAGAGAAAATGAAAAATATTGTTGAGTTTAGTTTTCGGTTTTCAGTTTTCGGTTTTCAGTTTTCAGTTTTCGGTTACAGACTAGTGTATATGCTATGTCTATACATCAGGATTTGGTTATAAACAAAATAAAAAGCCATTACATGTTTCGCTCTCACACCATTTCATACCTAAGCCGGTTCATACCTAAGCCGGCAATCTAATAGGGGGAGGTAAAAACCGAAAACCGAAAACTGAAAACTTCAATCCTTCATACCTAAGCCGGCAATCTAATAATGGGAGGTAAAAGCTGAAAACTGAAAACCGAAAACTGAAAACTTCAATCCTTCAAATAATACTGTATCGAGGAAACAACCCGTACCCGTTTTATATAGGGGGTGTATTGGTCACGGTCTTCAATGGTGAATTGACCTTGAGATGCAGTCTTGATCTTGCCAAGCTTACTTTCCGAATCTTCTGCAAACTTGTTTGCAGCTTCACGTGCATTTTTTGTAGCTTCGGCTATCATGGCGGGCTTTACTTTGTTCAGGTCGGTAAATTCGTAGAGTGTCTGATAGTTGTAGTCTCCGGCAACAACGGCGATGCCCTGCTGCAAGAGCTGGGTTTGTTTTTCCATCAGTTTGTTAATTTTCTCCACTTGGGAAGAGGTAACCACGACCACGGTCGTTACTATATATCGATATGGAACATTCTGGTTTCCATATCTGTCTGCCTGAATGTCGTTAACCTGAGGAGCATTGACAGAATATTCGCTTTCGGATATTCCATTGGATTTTAGGAATGACGTGATGGCATTGTTTGTTGATTCTATCTGGCTATATAAGACGGTAAGATCATTGCCCATTGATTTTGAAACTATTGGCCAGGTCACTTTGTTTGCCTTGAACTCACGCTCACAAAGTCCACGCACAGTCACTACCCGCTGGTTTGAGGATATTCCACCGAGCCCGTTGCGGATGAAAATGCCGAGTAGGGTGATACCCAAGGCTATCAATAACGCCGGCAATACTTTAGAAATGATCGGGCAACCCGATGCCGAGGAGCAAGTTTTTCCGTTATCCATAATAATTAATTTTGAATTATTGAGATTTATAAATTGAAGTCAACTGAAGTCATCTTGACTTCAGTTTCTTAGTTACTTCATCATTCCAAAGATAATACTTATTCTGTCAATATAACAACAAAGTTGTTGATTTTTCGAAAATTCGATAAAATTTTGTAATTTTGCGAGTAAATATTGAAAATCATGCTTGATAAGATTAATGCATTAAAAGAAGAGATTAGCGCATCCGTGGCTTCCAATCTTCAGGAAGTTGAGGAACTGCGTATTAAATATTTGAGCAAAAAAGGCAGCATTTCGTTGCTTATGGCGGATTTCCGCACAGTCCCGGCAGAGATGAAACGGGAGTTGGGGCAGAAGATCAACGAATTGAAGAATTTTGCAACAGAGAAGATTTCATCGCTTAAAGACAGTTTTGCAGCTGCCGGAGATTCCGATGCCGAGGCGCTTGACCTCACTCGCACTGCCACTCCATATGAGCTGGGAACGCGTCATCCTCTTTCAGTTGTGAAGAATGAGATGCTTCGCATTTTTGCCGGAATGGGTTTCACGATTGCGGAAGGGCCGGAAATTGAAGATGACTGGCATGTATTCGAGTCGTTGAATTTCCCTCCTGATCATCCCGCACGCGATATGCAGGACACATTTTTCATATCACGCAACCCTATGGATATACTTCTGCGCACTCACACCTCTTCGGTGCAGACCCGCGTGATGGAAAATACTCAGCCCCCGATCCGTATAGTTTGTCCCGGACGTGTATACCGTAATGAAGCGATATCTGCTCGTGCTCACTGCTTTTTCCATCAGGTAGAAGGGCTATATATCGACAAGAACGTGTCATTTGCAGATCTTAAGCAAGTGCTTCTCGGTTTCGCGCGCCAAATGTTCGGTCCTGAAACTAAAATACGCTTGCGTCCCTCTTATTTCCCCTTTACAGAGCCTTCTGCCGAGATGGACATCTCCTGTGACATCTGTGGAGGAAAAGGTTGTGCCTTCTGCAAGGGAACGGGTTGGGTTGAGATTCTTGGTTGCGGCATGGTCGATCCCAATGTGCTTGAGGCTTGTGGTATAGATTCTTCTGTATATTCCGGATATGCATTCGGAATGGGTATTGAAAGGATTACCAACCTTAAATACAAGGTCAAAGACCTTCGTATGTTCAGTGAGAACGATGTGAGGTTCCTTCGAGAATTTGAATCAGCAAGATGACGATAAAACAAAGATATGAAGGCATAATCTCCATTTTCAAGGAGATTATGCCCGAACCTAAGACGGAGTTGCATTATGACACTCCGTTTCATCTTTTATTGGCGGTGATACTATCCGCTCAGTGCACCGACAAACGTATCAATATGGTTACTCCAGCCTTGTTCGAACGTTTCCCGGATCCAGAATCTCTTGCCATCTCAAATGAAGAAGAGGTGTTTGAATATATAAAAAGTGTTACCTTCCCTAATAACAAAGCCAAACACATTATTCGGGCGGCAAGAGTTTTGATTGAAGAGTTTGGAGGCGAGATGCCCACGGATATTGACAACTTGATGAAACTGCCCGGTGTAGGGAGGAAAACCGCCAACGTTATGCTGTCCGTGGTCTGGAATAAAGCCGCGATGGCGGTGGATACCCATGTTTTCCGTGTCAGCAACCGTTTGGGATTGACAAATAATTCGAAGACCCCTCTTGAAACGGAGAAAACATTGGTTAAATATATTCCTGAAGAATTGATTTCTACAGCCCATCACTGGCTTATCCTTCATGGCAGATACGTATGTAAGGCGCGTCGCCCGGATTGTCTGGATTGTCGCTTGAAAACTTATTGCAAGACTTATGGATCAGATTCGCGCCAGGCTTTGTAGCTGAGCCGGTTTTCGGCGGCATGGCGTTTTTTACGTTCAGCGCGTCTGAAAGTAAGGCGTTTGCATATGCGGAATATGTTTTTCCGTAGTATCTGGTCAATGCAATAGCGTCCCGGTCCGGTGATTGCAAGGATAAGGAACATCAAAGCCAATGCAACGGGAGCTATGTTGCCGGATAACATTTCCGGTACTTGAACCAAGGAATGGAATCTAAATATTGAAACTGTGGCGATATATGCATACAGTGCAAAACCGGAAAGAGAGGCGATACGTGCGAAAAAACCTAAGAATATCATGCTTCCGGCTATTATATTGAACACCGATATGGCGGGCGGATAAATGTCAGTCTCTTTCATTATGCATATAGCGCCTGTCGTTACCAACAATACGGCAACAAGACACCTTATGAGCAACAGCTTTGTCGACCCGGCGGTTGTTGCGGTTTTGCTGATGCCGAATATTGCATTCCATACGGTTTTAAAACGGGGGGTGTGAATCGCGAGAGATACGGGGCGGCATGTGCGCGCCACCCGCGCTATAAATTCTGAATTGATAGCGCCTAAAGTCTTTTTGCCCGGATTCACGGATATAACTTTTACGTCTGTCATAGCGAAATCTCCTTTCTTCATCAATAACAATGAATTAGAAATCAATGTTCAATAACATTTGGCAAAAAGCTTTGTTACTTGGGGATATTTTTGTAAATTCGCAATATCATGAATAGATTAGGAAAATTGTATTTTCGGTATGGCACGATGGGGTCTGCAAAGACCGCTTTGCTGCTTACTACTGCATATAATTTCGAGGAGAGGGGAATGTCTTACCTCTGTTTCAAACCCTCGATCGATACCCGGGAGAAAAAGAACGTGATCCGTAGCCGTATCGGTATCGAACGTGAATGCAAATGGATTTATCGCGACACAGACCTCTTTGTCCTTATACGCGACATGGTTGAGGTCTCGGGTCTTCATCCTGATTGGATACTTGTGGATGAGGCGCAGTTTTTATCTGCGGATCAGGTGGATCAACTCGCATGCGTTGTGGATACTTATGGTATAAACGTGATTTGCTACGGACTTCGCACCGATTTTCAGACCCGTCTTTTCGAGGGGTCCCGCCGTTTATTCGAAATTGCAGATTCAATTGATGAGATCAAGTCTACGTGTAATTGTGGCAGGAAAACGATTGTCAATGCCCGCATAGATTCTCGCGGTGAAATCATAACGGAAGGAGATCAGGTGGAAATTGGCGGGAATGACCGATATATATCCGTTTGCCGCAATTGCTGGAGAAATAAGAAAGTGGAGCAAAGCCGTAACGGGCAGTTGCCGTTGGATAGTTAGGATAGATTATGGAGGGGTTAACCTTAAATTTATAGCGATGGAAAAAGATAAGATTGATGCAATCATAAGATTGATCAAGAAGGAAGTGGTGCCTGCGATAGGCTGTACCGAGCCTGCTGCAGTGTCTCTTGCTGTGGCTAAAGCGACAGAGATGCTTGGCGAAGTTCCTGAAAAAATATCACTTTCACTTAGTGGCAATATCATAAAGAATGCCATGGGTGTCGGCATTCCGGGCACGGGCATGATCGGTTTGCCTATTGCCGTGGCGCTGGGTGCGTTGATCGGCAAGTCGGAATATGGGCTCGAAGTGTTGAAGGATGTTGATGAAGATGCTGTAAAGGCAGGCCGTGAATATATAGCTGAAAATAGGATTTTCATAAGTCACTGCCATGATGCGGTATCTAATTTGCATATTGATGTCAAGGTTGAGGCTTCCGGAAAGTATGCGAGGGCTATAATTTCCGGTTCACATCAGAATTTTATATATCTCGACAACAATAGGAATGTTCTCCTGAACAAGGGAGCATCTGCCGATGCGGGATCGTCTGCCGATGACGACATCCGTCTGGATGCGGAAACCGTGTACCGGTTTGCTATGGACGCACCTCTTGAGGATATTCGTTTCATTCTTGAGGCAAAGCGTCTCAATAGTGCTGCTGCGGATCTTGGATTGAAGGGCACATATGGTCATGCTCTTGGCGCCACAATGAATCGTGGTCATGGATTGATTGGCGATTCACCCTTGGAGCATATCATGGCTCTCACTTCCGCTGCATGTGATGCCCGGATGGGTGGAGCCCCTATAGCTGTTATGTCTAACTCCGGCAGTGGGAATCAGGGAATCACTGCTACGATGCCTGTTGTAAGTTACGCCAATGATATCAATGCTACAGAGGAGCAGACTGTTCGCGCTCTCGTATTAAGTCACCTCACAAGTATCTATATCAAACAGAGTCTCGGACGTCTTTCAGCTCTTTGCGGTTGTGTGGTCGCTTCTACCGGCGCTTCTGCAGGACTCGTGTATCTTATGGGTGGCGGTTTCAGTCATATTTGCGCAGCCATTAAGAATATGGTGGCTAATCTTACCGGCATGATCTGTGACGGAGCCAAACCTGCATGCGCAATGAAAATATCGTCGGGGGTATCAACGTCCGTGATGTCGGCTATGCTTGCAATGAATGATAAATGTGTGTCATCGAGTGAGGGTATTATCTGCGATGACATAGATAAAACGATCCACAATCTCACATCAATCGGGAGGGAAGCCATGCAGGAGACTGACAAGCTTGTTCTCCGGATAATGGTTGAGAAATAATGACTTCCGAAGAGTATCCGGACATAGTAATTAAGTGATCACTTGCTTAAATCTATTGTCTGCCTAAACAATACGGAGGGTGAACGGTGTTATTAATTATGAACTGAATTGGAGATGAAGATTTCCAATAAAAAGATAAAAGCTTCTAAATGAAGAAAACCATATTTACGGTAATATCAGCTGCTGCGCTTTCGATGTCTTTTGGAGCCTGCAATAAGGAGAGTAAGATAGAGATGAGTTTCCCTGAAAAATATGAAGGGAAAACTGTGGAAGTGATGAATTTTGCCGATTCCGTAGTGTTGGCATCTATGGTTATAACAGACGGAAAGGCATCATTTGTATCGGCAGAGAACGACTCCGTGCGTTTTCCTCTTTTCACTCAGATAGTAATAGACGGTCGGACCCGTGCATATTACATAATGGAAGAGGGAACCGCAATGTTGGCAGACTCAATGAGTGTGCCTTCCGGAACGCCGCTCAACGAACGTTTCTCATCCATGTTGTGCACTCTTGATTCGATTGAGAATCTTGATGACATGTCGTTATATCTTGATTATGTTGAAAAAGAGTATAACGACAATAAAGGGAACCCTATGGGGGAATATTTCGGTATAGAATGGCTCAAATATGCGGAACCTCTGCGTGTTGACAGTTTCCTTAACCGGTCGCCTGAAGGTTTCCGGGATAAGAAACGTGTAAAATATTATGAAGATTTTGCCCGTCATCGCGCCCAGACGGCTCCCGGCATGAAGTATACGGATTTCGAAGGGGAAACGGAACGCGGTGTCAGGAAGACACTGTCTTCATATGTTAATCCCGGTAAATATACGCTTGTTGATTTCTGGGCGAGCTGGTGTCCTTACTGTATCAAGGAATTGCCTGATATGAAACAGCTTTATGCCGATTATAAAGACAAAGGATTTGAAATAGTAGGGGTTGCTGTGAGAGATAAGACTGATGACACGGCGGCAATGGTCAAGAAGCATGAACTCCCATGGCAAATTCTTTACAACACTCAGCGAGTGCCATACGACATATACGGCTTCTCGGGAATACCTCACCATATGCTGATCGGTCCTGACGGAGTGATTGTTAGCCGTGGTGAAAGCGTGGCGCAGATAAAGAGCCGTCTTGAACAGATTTTTGGAGAAGAATAGTGAAACCTCAAGGAATGGGAAATCGCTTCTATCTTCATAAATAATCCCGTATAACCCTGTGTAATTATATAAAATATTATGAAAGACAATGATAAGTCACTTAATTTATTGATTGAGCAATCAATAAAAAAGAATTGGGACAGTATGGCTCTCTCAGATATG
>CAMYSW010000062.1:0-10944 GCA_947297425.1 uncultured Porphyromonadaceae bacterium | reverse complement strand
ATGCACAGGTCACCGACACTATACCTATCAGCGACAGCTCTATACGCAGAACTTCAACAGCAAAGAAAACACCCCCTAATGGAGATTTGAATATACCGGCAATCCCGGCAGCTGCACCGCAACCGAAAAGGATAAGGGCTGCAGCATGATCAAGATTGAACACACGCGCAATCCGCTCACCGATCGCAGCACCTGAGAATGCACATGGACCTTCCCCACCCGCAGATCCTCCGAAACCTACTGTTATAAGACAACCTATCAACGGACTGAAAAGATGATCACGCCTGAACATTATATGCCCGGAAGATAGTCTCTGCTTCAATTGCGCAGTGCCATTAGCAAGGTTTTGCCCAATAATTTTCTGATATAACACGGCACCGAATATTGCCAACAAAGCATAACCTATAAACACATAATTGCCATGACTGATCCGCAAGGTAACACTCATTGTTCGGGCAATCCACTCCATGCCGCTGCGCAAAAAAAACGTACCAAGCCCGGTAAGCAACCCTACTATTATAGCAGCAAACACCACAATATAACTTTCAGGCAGAAACACCTTGTATCTTTCCGAACCTCTTTTCATCGCAATCTATATTATCTATATAAATCACTACAAAAAGTGCCCGTGAATGTTCACGGGCACTTTCAATATAAACTAAGAAGTTGTTGAAAACTATAGTAATCACGACACAGGCAGGATAAACACGAGCTTACCTCCGGATTCATGTACTGCAGACGATTTGAGCGAACTGTTTGTCAAGAAATTGATCATACGCACCAATATAAGCGCCCCTTCTCCATTTTCCGAAAGTTTCTTGTAATTAAAGAAATTCTCAAATATTTTTTCTTCTTTACCTTCCTTGATCGCATCACCAGAATGCTTGAATATGAACTTAGCTGTTTTGGCAACTTTATCTTCAGAACATTCCAATCCTATTGATCCTCCCTCCGGAGTAAGGCGCGCTGCAACATGAAGGATATGATTCACAAGCATTTCAAGGCACTCCTTGTCAACGCGTATTTCAAAATCATTGTCGGGATAAACCAGATTTATATTTATGTTCTTTGTCAAATCGGATTCAAACGCCATCACGGAATCCTTCATGAAGGATATCACAGAAACATCATGCTTATATTTACGGCTATCCTCAAGAGCCACAGACGAAATGAACATCACATCGTTGATAATATAATCCACGACTTCCGATACATTCCCCGTTTTAGGACGTTCCGACCGATATAAAGCGGAATGTTCTGCAGCACCCTGCTTTTTTGCATAGTCATAATAACGTCGCTTCTTGATAGCATCCCGTTCTGTAGCCAATGTGTCTACGAACTGGGCTATGTCTGACGATGTTTTCTTGTAACGGCTCCAGAAAAACAGCAGGGCAACAAGCATTATAGCGAATGCCGCCCAACCGACTATAACGAAGACCATGATGCGGCGAGTGGCAATCACCTGCTCATTCTTGTTCTCTAGCTCAAGTTCGGCGTTCTCGGCACGAAGCGCGCTAACGTCATAGCGAACCTGCAGCTCATTATACTTTTGTTGTGCGGCAAGCGTGTTAAGTTCAGCTGATATTGATTCCAATTCTCTTTTTGCAATATCAATATTGGTCCTGTCACCGATAGCCGAAGCCGCCTCCAAAAGCATCTCAAGCATCCGCTTCCTCAAAATATGCGACCGCTCTATGCTAAGCTGACGCCTTATATAAGGTATAGCTTCGGCATAACGCTTGTTTTTCATCGCATGATAAGCTGAAGCGCGACGGTTATATTCCATAGTTGACTTAATGTCTTCATTTCTATCTGCGAGTTCAAGGATCTTATTATAAAGTTCGTTTGCCTCTTCAAGACTTAGAACATTATAATTGCTAAGCATACGGCGGTAAATTATGAACCTGTTGATATCCAGAGAACGGTACTTACGTCCTTGTGCCCTATACCTTTTTTCAAGGCTATTTATTTCTTTCAAAAGAATGCGGTCTGCCGCCACTGCCTTCTCTTGATTTCCGGTCACGCTATATATATTAGCACATTCCGTATAATAAATATTCTTCAATGCATAATTCTCGATATCAGATTCCTGAATAAGTTTTCCAAGATCATCAAGATATCCCACAAGAAGTTCTCCCTTTGCAAATATGCTCAAATACTCACATATGGTGAAAAGGCGCTCTATTTTCCCATATTTATCAAGCTTGGTATCCTCAGGCACTATGGTTCTTGCAATCCTCTCCTGACGCTCCTTTTCAGATATATTACGTGCAGAGGCAGACAGCCTCCTTACTTTAACGAAAAGCTCAGTCTCTTTCTTCTCTCGGCTATCCGGGAGAGTTCTAACGTGAGCTTCTATCAATGCGAATATTGAATCGTTGGAAGTGATGTTAGCCATCTGACGAACCATGTCAAGACGGGCTGCATTATCCCCGGCTCGAGCCGCCACGCCATCAAGTTCCCGGCAAACAGTCTTGCAATCCTTGCGGTTAGAAAGATCAAATATATCGTAGAGAATTTTTATAGAATCCTCACGAGAGTCGGTTTCCGACAATTCTTTACGTAATTGTGCAATCTTTGCTTTCTTTTCGGGTGTGGCAAAGCCAAGCAGCGGCAGAAAAACAAGTATAAATAAAAGAAATACTGCTTTTTTCATAAATAAATAAGGTCTGTATTACCCTCAATCACAAAATTACACAAATTTTCGCCTATCTGCAAAAATTATTCAATATTTCGCAAATTACAGAATTTCATCGGGCATAGGCACAAGTTTTCCGGTTGCTTTCACCACCGGCATAGGAGCTTCCCACGCTCGCAGCTGATCTCCAAGACACTTGGCGAGCTCCCTGACTATCGTTGGATTTTTCGCAGCTACGTCATTCTTCTCGCTCAAATCTTTTTTAAGGTTATATAGCTCAAGTTTAGCATCATGCATCCGGTAAACAAGCTTCCAGTCTCCCTTACGGACTGCCGAAAGGAAATCCACATCTTCTTGATCCTCAATGCGCCATTGATGAGGCATATGTGAGATCACAGCACGTTCAGGATCAATTCCGGAGACTTTTTCAGGAATCACGAAAGAATTAGCCTCTTTCTGGTTCTTTATCTTCCCGTTCTCTACAGCCTCCTTGGCAAGACAAGAACCGTCAGTAACAAGTTTCACAAAACTCAAGCCGTCAAGTTCCTGAACAGTCCGGGGATTCTCCACCCCTGCCATTTCGCATATAGAGGGATAAAAATCCTGTGGCATAACCGGAGTGTTCACCCGCATTCCCGCCGCAGTCTTACCCGGCCAATAAACCATCATCGGCACTCTCACACCACCTTCATACACAGAACCCTTCCCTTCGCGCAATGGTGCGTTGAAAGTGTGAGGCACACTGTTCTTTGCCGTGTTAAGGCTATGACCACCATTATCTGAATAGAAAATGATAATAGTGTTGTCTGCAACACCTTTGTTTTCAAGATAGTCCATTATTTGTCCAAGACTTTCGTCAACGCTCTCCACCATTGACGAATACATTGCAGTCTTCTCTTCCTGACCAGCATCGAGATATTTTTGATAGAACTGAGGTTCGGCATGAATGGGGGTATGCACGCCATAGTGTGCCATGTAAAGATAAAAAGGCTCATTCTTTTTTATGGGATAATCCATAGCCTGCATGGCTTTCTCGGTAAGCGCCTGCGTAAGGTTTTTATCCGATCCGTAATATTCCTCGAGATCGTTTATTGCCGAATATGTCCATTTATCCGGCTGGTTACCGAAATTATCCTCTGCATAATAACTACGTGGCATACCCGCCATGTTTCCGGCAACATTCACAACAAAGCCCATGTTATATGGTGAAACACCCGGAGTGCCCATCGATGCCCAGTGCCCCTTTCCTACATGGATAGTGTAATAGCCGGCATCTTTAAGCTGCTGCACCATCGGAGTTGCATGTTGCGTATGAGGGATACCCGCAACAGGACTGATACCGTTATAATTCCATTCGGGGCGGGCGAAGATATCATCATTCTCCTTTTGAGACGCTTCCGAAAAAAAGCCCCTCGTACCTCCGGTAAAATCTGTAGGGGTATTGATCTCGGGAGCCGTGAACATATTGATCTTTTCATGAGCGGCATGCATCCCTGTCATGAGGGATGTGCGCGTAGGTGTCGATATGGGGCAAGCATACGCATTGGTCATTATCACCCCTTTCTCCGACAGACGTTTCATATTTGGTGTATGAACACGATAGTTATTGGGATAAACCTCCTCGCCATACGCTACCTCGCTGTCAAGCCAGCCATAGTCATCCACAAGAAAAAATATGATATTCGGTTGTTTCTCAGCCGCATTAAGGACCATGGATGTTGCGGCAATAGGAGCGATAGCTGAAAATCCCTTAAAGGATCTTAAAAAATTTTTCATGTGCGTTAGTATTGATTAATAATTAAACTGACGCGAAGATAAGGAAAAAGTACCTATTAGCAATGGTTTTTCGGTTTTCGGTTTTCAGTTTTCGGTTTTCGGCTTTCAGAAACACTGCTTTTTTAAACTGAATGGTGAGAGACTATGATAAAATACGATTCCTTTGAGATTCGCGTTAATCAAGAAGTATACTTAACTTATGAAAACCTTCATTGATTAACGCCATGAAAACGGTAAGAATATTAAGCGTCGCCCTTTTATTTACAATCGCGACATCTGCATTCGCAGCGACAAAGGGTACAGAACCAAGAACCGGCATCGCCCGGGATTCAATAATACTCAGTGATCCGGCAATTCTCGCCGATGAAAAATCCGGCATGTATTATATGACAGGCACAGGAGGGAAACTATGGAAAAGCAAGGATCTTGCCGAATGGGATGGACCTTACGACGTTGCAAGACCCGATACATCTTCCTGGATGGGTCACAACCCTGCAATATGGGCAGCAGAGATTCATGAACATAACGGCAAGTATTATTACTTTGCAACTTTCACCAATCAGGATATCATAATCGAAGAGAACAAGGAAGGGAAGATCCCACGCCGTGCATCACACGTGCTTGCCGGCGATTCTCCGGAAGGTCCGTTCACACCATTAGGAAAAAAAGATTATTGTCCGGAATGTCGTCCTACTCTCGACGGCACTTTCTGGATTGATACCGACGGCTGTCCATACATGGTGTTCTGCGGGGAATGGCTCCATAATGACAATGGCACCATGGAGAAAATACGTCTCCGTCCGGACCTTAGCGGTGCGGATTCCAATCCTAAAGTTCTTTTCAGGGCGTCCGACTCTCCTTGGAGCAGAGAAAGGCGCGACGGCGGCATATTCTTCAACCGCGTCACCGATGGTCCATGGCTCTTCCACACAGATACTGGGAAACTTGGAATGATCTGGACTTCCTGGATATTCGGAGACTATACAATGGGAGTTGCATATTCTGAAAGCGGCACGCTTGACGGACCCTGGATACAAGATCCGGAACCCATCACTCCTCCAAATTTTGGACATGGGATGATATTCAGAGACTTCTCCGGACGCACCCTCCTTTCAGCACATAGCCACTATGATGATCACGGACGGTACATACGCCGCCCTACACTTTGGGAAATAGATTTGAAAGGTGACCGCCTCCGCGTTGTCAAGAAACTTGACAGCTCATATCGCGCTCCCGCGCAATAAAATAAGAATCTATATATCAAAACGGATAGTCCTGCCGTCGCACACGCAACGGCGGGATTCTTTTATTGCCGTCTCGAGTTCTCTGGGAATCCGGTAGAACTTAAGTGTGCGAGAACGGGGGAAAATATTAAACGCAGGATCAGTGCTATAAAACCATTCAAAATTGTCTATATCCCGCTGCAACAACAAGCGGCGGTGGATATCAAAAATACGCGTACGGGCACACAATGTGATCAGAACGTCCCCGTTAATGAACCTTGTCTTGCATATGTAATGATCGCGCAATGCACTATCGGACGCATTCTCTTCGGGTGTTGAACGATGCGACACGGTCACGTTACGTCCGTGCCGACTGTTCAACGAGTTCATCATGTTGCGGAAGACACGTCCATGTGCTGACGTGTCTTTAAGCTTATTGACATATATGTAAAGATGAATCATCTCATGGATGATCGTATCCTCGATAACTTCCTGCGGCATATCAAGCCTATCGCTGATCCATATAGAGAAGTCGTAACAATACTCGCACCCTCCCCTCACCTGCCTTCTGAATTTCAAGCACCCTAATGACCTGCGCGACCTGCTAACATGCAACGGGACAGCAGGGAGCGTCCCGGCAAAGCACACCCTGTTAAATTCATCATATTTCTCTCTAATAAACTTCAGATTAGCCCGCATGGTTATATAAACGGCATACTTCTCAATAAACTATACATTTGAAACGTTAAAGTAAATAAAAAATATCCTTAATTATGAAAAAGATCCTTTTCCTTGCGCTACTCGCGCTCGTATTCATGCTGCCGTCATGCAGCAACACATCTGGCGCAGAAGCCGTAAACCAGAAAATTGAAAATAGTGAACAACTGTCACAAGAAGATTACTCCGTGATGATTGACTATCTCGACAACGCCATGGTTACAGCCGAGAAAAAAGTCAAGGAAGCCGGCGACAACAAGGAGAAATTCAAAAGCTTTGAAGAAGACATGAGCAAAGAGTTTCCCTACACAGAGGCATTCATGAAAGCCCTCTCATCTGCAAAAGATCTTGACGATACAAACAAGAAGAAAATGCAAGACCTTTTCTCAAAACTTATATCCCTCTCAATGCAGATGTCCGGAAGATAACAGTGTCTGGAAAATAAAAATTGCGGCGTGTCAAATTCATGAATTTGACACGCCGCAATTTTATGCGCTTCTGAGATTAACTACTTATTCAGCAGGACGCTTGAAACCGTCCTTGTCGCAACGTTTTGTCATAGCTTTGATACGAGCTTCGGTCTCCGGATGAGACGAGAACATCTTGTCCATATAGCTCATCTTTGTGCCGCCATCCTGTTCCATCTTGAGGAACTTTTCAAAAGCCATAACCATACCCCATGGATTACGTCCTTTGGACACAAGGAAATCATATCCGCAATTATCTGCTTCTTTCTCCTGCTTCTGAGAGAATTTCGCACCGATCAGCGACTCTCCCAGAGTTCCAAGCTGAGAATCCGTCAATGCGGCAACAGTGCCGTTTGCAGCACCGGCTGCATCTTTCAGTGCCCCGGTAAGAAGCTGCTGGCGGAAAGCGTTTTTGGAATGATGCTTCATAACGTGGCCTATCTCATGACCGATAATGCCGAGAAGTTCGTCATCGCTCATAATATCCATCAAGGATGAAAACACCCGCACGCTACCATCCGGACAAGCGAACGCATTGATATCGATCACATGATAGACTTTAAAATTCAATGGAATCCCATCAGCATCGGTTATACCCTCCGTGAGTTTACGAAGACGCTGCGTGTAGGGGTCGTCTTCAGGAAGCACCGGATTGTGCTTATCCATCCAGTCCACAGATTCTTTTACATAGCTTGCCATCTGGGCATCGGTAAGCGTGGCTGCCTGAACCGCTTTCGCGCCGGCGCTCACAGCTTTCTTAAGATTGAACTGAGCCATGGCAGGCATGGCGCAAAATAGCATAAGAGATGCTAAAAACAAATTTATCGCTAATTTTTTCATAATTGGAAAATTATATAATTTTGCTTAAAATTCTTTTACAAAATTAAATCAACTTAAAAATATGAGCAAATTTTCAGCAAAAAAATTTTGGCGAAGAATAATAGCGGGAATATTGATATTCCTTGGCATCGCAACATATGGTGGAGCCATGTATCTACATGACAAAACGATCGTGACATGGTGGATACCGGCAGCAATTTCATTTCTTCTTGCCGGAATTTCAGGATTGACCATGTGGCGGTTATGGCGTGGGCTAACCGATTCAAAGTCATTTGTATTCAACTATATCTGTCACCTTGCCCTTTCATGCGGCATTTTCCTATTCGCTATCTATTTTTTCAATTACACTTATGCAAAAGAATCCACGGCACATACCGAAAATGTTTTAGTGGATAAAAAATTCACCAAGACACGACACCACCGCCAGCGTGTGTCACGTCGCTCTTACCGCCAAGGGAATCCTTACAAGGTATATTATTTCGACTTGAAATTTGAAAATGGCAAAGAGAAAACAGTCTCCGTCTCTTCATCCCGCTACAACCAAACTCGCAGCGGCTCCTCAATCCCCTTGACAATCAAAACCGGACTCTTCGGGCTGCCGGTGGTATATGGTGTGTAGTTTTCGGTTTTCAGTTTTCAGTTTTCGGTTTTCAGAGATTGGGGATATTAGAGTTTCGTTTTGGGAAGAGAGTTTATGTTTAAACCGGTTTATGACTCAAGCCATTAAAACAATCGAACCCATTTGATTAGCTCTGCTAATCCTAAAAACACTGAAAACTGAAAACTGAAAACTGAAAACCTTAAATAATTTTGTAATTCACAGAAAATGTGCTAACTTTGCAAAACTTATGCGCATGCGCGTAAGCGAGAGATTTTTTTAATTAATTTATTAACTTTTTTTGCGCTCCGGATCCGGCAGGAAATCCGGTTATATGGAATCTACAAAAGCAAGTTTTGAAATTCAAAACCTGATCATAGTGGAACGGAACGCACAAACAAAACCCAACAGTTCATTTATAATGGCTGAAACTAAAGTACAGACCGCCATCGAAAACTTCGATTGGGAAGCTTATGAGAATGGCGAAACAGCTGGTTCGAAGAACCGTCAGGAACTCACTAACACCTACGACGAGTCTCTTAAGACAGCTAAAGAAAACGAGGTAGTGACCGGTACAGTTAAGTCTATTTCAAAACGCGAGGTTCGCGTTGATATAGGCATGAAATCTGACGCCATCATCCCCGTTAGCGAATTCCGCTACAATCCTGACCTTAAAGTAGGCGATGAAGTGGAAGTTTACATCGAGACGCTCGAAGACAAAAACGGTCAGCTCCGTCTTTCTCACAAGAAAGCTTGCCAGACTCGCAGCTGGGATCGTGTCAACGAAGCTCTTGAAAAAGATGAAATCATCAAAGGTTATGTTAAGAGCCGCACTAAGGGTGGTATGATCGTTGACGTATTCGGCATCGAAGCATTCCTCCCCGGTTCTCAGATCGACGTTCGCCCCATCCGCGATTACGACGTATTTGTTGACAAGACCATGGAATTCAAGGTTGTCAAGATCAACCAGGAATACAAGAATGTTGTCGTAAGCCACAAAGCCCTCATCGAGGCAGAGCTTGAACAACAGAAGAAAGAAATCATCTCCAAACTGGAGAAAGGTCAGGTGCTCGAAGGCAAGGTCAAGAATATCACTCCTTATGGTGTATTCGTGGATCTCGGCGGTGTTGACGGTCTCGTTCACATCACCGACCTCAGCTGGGGCCGCGTTTCAGATCCCCGCGAGGTTGTTGAGCTTGATCAGGACATCAAAGTCGTTATCATTGACTTCGATGACGAGAAAAAACGTATCGCTCTCGGTCTCAAGCAGCTTATGCCCCATCCTTGGGATAACCTTGATGCCAACCTCAAAGTTGGAGATCATGTTCAGGGTAAAGTTGTTGTTATGGCAGACTATGGTGCATTCGTTGAGGTTCAGCCGGGCGTAGAAGGTCTCGTTCACGTTAGCGAGATGAGCTGGAGCCAGCACCTCCGCAGCGCTCAGGACTTCCTCAAAGTTGGCGACGAAATCGAGGCTGTTGTCCTCACTCTCGATCGCGACGAGCGCAAGATGAGCCTCGGTCTCAAACAGCTCAAGAAAGATCCATGGGAGAATATCGAAGAGAAATATGCTATTGGCAGCCGCCACACAGCTAAGGTTCGCAACTTCACTAACTTCGGCGTATTCGTTGAGATCGAAGAAGGCGTTGACGGACTCATCCACATCTCTGACCTCTCTTGGACAAAGAAAATCAAACATCCTTCAGAGTTCACTCAGGTTGGCAACGACATCGAGGTTCAGGTTCTCGAGATCGACAAAGACAACCGTCGTCTCTCTCTTGGCCACAAACAGCTTGAAGAGAATCCCTGGGATGTATTTGAGACTATCTACACTGTAGGTTCAATCCACGAAGGCACAATCACTGAAGTTATGGATAAGGGTGCCGTTATCTCACTTCCTCACGGAGTTGAAGGTTTCGCCACTCCCAAGCACCTCGTTAAAGAAGACGGCTCACAGGCTAAGCTCAACGAGAAACTTGACTTCAAAGTGATCGAGTTTAACAAAGACAGCAAGCGCATCATCCTCAGCCACAGCCGCATCGCAGAAGACGCTAACAAACCTGAGCGTCGCGAGAAACCTGCTGCACGCAAAGCTCCCAAGGCTGCTGAGACTGCAGCAGCTCCGGCAATCGAGAAAACAACTCTCGGTGACCTCGGTGCCCTCCAGGCTCTTAAAGAGCAGATGCAGAAAGAAGAGAAGAAAGGATAATCATACTTCACTTCCAACCCAAATAAAAACAGGTGTGTCAGTTTTTCTGACACACCCGTTTTCTTTTAGTAAACCTTAAATGTTAAAGGCTTCTTAGAATCAGTGCTGAATATGGAGCCAGCTCAATGTCCCCTCCCAGGAATATATCGGCACCGTTTTCTTTAATAAAATTTCCGTCTTTAAGCACCACACTCCATTTACCTCTCTTCACATTAATTTTCTGAGGCTTGGAAGCGCCATTGAAAACAACTTTGATATCCTTCCACTCATCCCCGTTTGCATGATCCTTAAGTGTGTAGGAAATCAAGTTAGGAGTTTTTACTGAATCGATATTGTCGAAAACGAGATATTTTGCGATATCCTTGGCATTATTCATCCGGAAAGCAGGATGCGCCTTACGCAGTTCTATAAGGTTCCTGTAATAATCAAACTGGTCACGATATTTAGCCTTGTTACTCCAGTCTATGGCATTGATA
>CAMYSW010000061.1:0-11015 GCA_947297425.1 uncultured Porphyromonadaceae bacterium | reverse complement strand
CAATGAAGCCACCTCCTTGGCTATGTTGCGTCCCGTAAAAACCTCACTTTGTTTTATTCGGGCATTGAATTTTGTTCTGTAGGATATTCCTTGTCCCTTACCTGCATTTTTATAAGCAGTATACGCATTTTTCTTATCCCCGATATGAGAATACAATTGTCCTAACAGGAACCACAACCTGTTTTTCTGTGTGCCTTTTGCATGGTTGGCAGCGTCTTTCAGGTATGGAATAGCCTCTGCGTAGCGGTCAGTGCGTATAAGCAGGTTGGCTTCAGCCCTGTTGTAAAGGTTTTTAAGATGTTGCGATGTAAGGTTCTTGGGTTTCACGAGGTGCAAGACATTCTCTGCTTCATAACTCCAGTCAAGTGCGCAATAGCTGAGAGCTTGCCATATGCGGGCTTCGGTGACTACATCCGGTAGCCATGTGAAATGCTTGGCAATATACATGAATGTTGCCGCTGCGCCTGAGAAATCTCCATTGAAATATTGACCCTTGCCCATCGTGAGCCATGCATTGTGCAGGAACGGGTTGAATTCATCGCGAGCACGGAAAGCCTTCTCCTTGGGAGAGGCGGATCGTTTTGCCGGTTTCTTTTTTATGGAATGCAGCTGTATGGCTTTCTGCATTTTTTCGATGGTGCGGTTGAAATCTCCGGTAGGCTGTGGCATTTTCTGATCGGCACGCGCTTCCGCCGGATGGGTTAGGAGACGACGCGTGTAATCGTCTTCGTAATCACGTTCCATCTGTTGGAGCTGTTCGATATAATGCTCCTTGCCGTTGAAATATACGTTATATCTTGTGGTGAAAGCCTGCCAGTTTCGAGACAGGGGAGTGTTCTTCTTTGTTCCGCACGAAGCAAAGAAGAGGAGACACATAAAAACAGCCGACAAAATTTTTATAACTTTCACAATTAATTAACGAGGATCGCGGCTTATAATTATGTAAACGTTGTTCAGTATTAAACAACTTCTAAAATAGTGATTCGCGATGCGATGTCACGGTACCGGGTCATATCCCGAACCGCCCCACGGGTGGCATCTGCAGATTCTTTTTATGGCGAGCCATGAGCCTCGGATTGCCCCGTGACGTGTTATCGCCTCGATGGCATATTGGGAGCAGGTGGGGGTGTATCGGCAACATGAGGGGAAATGAGGTGATATTGCCCCTTGATAGAATCTGACGATAAGTATAAGTATTTTTTTCATTCCGTTTCGGATGTGATTTCCTCTCCCTTATGCCATTTGCTTATAATTCTCTCAAGTTTTGATAAGAGATGTCTCATCTTTGATTCAATAAGGGAATAAGGGAGGTTCTTGTCGCTTATGTATATGAAGGCAAGCGAGAGCGAGCCGATGTTGTCAAGCTGTTCGGCAGTGGATTTGAGAGATAGTCGGTTAAGGCGGTATGCTTCCCGTATGCGTCTACGGATAAGAACCCGGTCTACAGCATGTTTGCGCTTTTTTTTCGGCACCGTAATAAGCATCTGGATGTTGCCGATCATGCGTGGGATGTCCGCCTTGAAACTTCCGGCAAGTTCGTCTGCGTCAGTGAGGCGCCATGTGAGCCGCAAAGGGAAGTCATAGAGGGTGTTTCCATTGGCGAAAAGATCCTCCACAAGTCGGCTGTGGCGCAACTTTTCATCCTTCCTCAAAGTGTATCTTACGCGCTCGGTCATTGGTGAACGGTATCTTTAAAACTACTGAAGATAAACAATGGTCGCTTATTTATCGCGGGAGATAATGAACTCGAATATCTCTCGGAAGCATCTTTTTGATTCCGAATCAGGATAACTGTCAATGATGGAATCAGCTTCTTTCTGCATGTCGCGCATCACGCTGAAGGCATAGTCTATTCCTCCGTTCTTTTTTGCAAACTCAATGAGTATATTAATTTTATCAGAATCCAGATCACCTTGTATGATCATCTCTTTCATGCGGTTTGCATCTTCTTCCGGAGCATTGTTGAGGGCAAACAGCAGCGGCAGGGTAACTTTCCCTTCACGCAGGTCGTTTCCGGTGGGCTTGCCGATTTGGGGGTTCGGAAAATAGTCGAATATATCATCCTTTATCTGGAAACAAAGACCCAGGAGCTCGGCATATTGCACCATCGGCGAATAATCGTCAGGAGAGGCACCGGCGGCTTCTGCACCCATTTTCACGCAATTCATGAATAATGAAGCAGTTTTTTTGCGAATCATCGTGAAGTAGCTTCCTTCGTCGAAATGATGGTCACGCACATTGCATATCTGGTCTATTTCACCGAGTGAAAGTTCCTTGCCGAGGGCGGAAAGGGCGGATATTATTGTTAGGTGTCCCGTCTTGATGCCGGCGGCAAGGGCGTTGGATACAAAATAGTCGCCCACGAGCACGGCAATATGGTTTCCCCAGCTTGCATTGATTGTTGGCAACCCTCGCCGTAACGAGGTCTCGTCTACTATATCGTCATGTATGAGGGTGGCGTTATGGAGCATTTCCAATGCGGCTCCGGCATGCAGCACGTCTTGGTTGACATTGCCGAAGAGCTTTGCGCTAAGGATAACAAGAACCGGACGTATCTGTTTCCCTTTTTTCTCAAGATAAGATGTGACGATACTGTTCATCAGATCGTTGGGCGTGCTCAAGGTTGAGGATATGATTTCGTTCATCTCCTTAAGTTCCGCGCCCAGATAGGATTGTATTTTCTCCAACTGCTCCATAGTTCGTGCAAAATTACAAAATAATTAGGAATTCTTTTTAAGAATCATAAATTATATTATGTGCAATTCCCATTTTTTCATTAACTTTGGAAATTGAAGCAGGCAAATATGCCTTAATATACATTTCGTGCACATTATGATGAAATATAAAAGAGTATTGTTGAAGCTTTCGGGAGAGTCATTGGCGGCAGGTCAGGGCACAGGTATAGACACTGCCCGTCTTAATGCTTATGCCGGTCAGATCAAGGAGATGGTTGAAGCCGGAGTCGAAATCGGAATTGTGATTGGAGGCGGCAATATTTTCCGTGGATTATCCGGTGCCGGGAAAGGTTTCGACCGTGTCAAGGGAGACCAGATGGGTATGCTTGCCACTGTGATCAATTCTTTGGCTCTCAGCTCGGCTCTTGAAGCCATCGGTCAAGGGGCTCAAGTTTTCACCGCCATTGCCATGCATCCGATTGGAGAACATTATTCTAAATGGCGTGCCATTAGGGCTATGGAAGAGGGGAAAGTGGCAATTATCAGTTGTGGAACAGGCAATCCGTATTTCACCACCGATACCGGTTCGGCACTTCGTGCTATCGAGATTGAAGCGGACGTGATGCTGAAAGGCACTCGCGTTGACGGTGTTTATACTGCAGACCCGGAAAAAGATCCTGCTGCTACTAAATTCAATGAGATCACTTATGATGAAGTTCTTGCACGCGGTCTGAAGGTGATGGATCTTACAGCCACAGCGCTTTGCAAAGAGAACCGGATGCCTATCTATGTCTTCAATATGGACGTGGAAGGTAATCTCAAGAAAATGCTCAACGGTGACAATGTCGGAACTTTGGTTTATTGATAAGTAATTAAGATAAAATCATATGGAAGTAAAAGAATATCTTGTAAATGCGGAAGATAACATGCAGCTTGCTGTTGATTATCTTGAAGACACGCTTTCGCATATCCGTGCCGGCAAGGCATCGGCACGTCTGCTCGATGGAATACGGGTGGACTACTATGGATCTATGGCGCCAATTTCCAATGTTGCTAACGTGAGTGTGCCCGATGCGCGCACTATCGCAATCACTCCTTGGGAGAAATCTATGTTCAAAGAGATAGAGAAGGCAATCATCAATTCGGATCTTGGAATCACTCCGGAAAATAATGGTGAGGTTATACGTCTTTCTATTCCCCCGTTGACAGAAGATCGCCGCAAGCAGCTTGTGAAGCAATCGAAGGGTGAAGCGGAAAATGCTAAGGTTTCCGTGCGTAATGCCCGTCGTGAAGCTATCGAAGGTTTGAAAAAGGAAATAAAGAATGGGCTGAGCGAGGACGCCGAGAAGGATGCCGAAGGTGAAGTTCAGAAACTTCATGACAGATATATGAAGAAAATCGATTCTCTTTTTGCAGAAAAGGAGAAGGAGATACTCACCGTTTAACTTCATCGGTAGTTATCTATGAATAGACCGCGCACATCCAAGATAATGAGATGTGTGCGGTTATTGCTATAGCGCAGTAATAAAGATAAGTATGGGTAGAAAAATAAGATACATTGGTTCTTTTTCCATAAAGACATTGCATGCGATGGTCAATAATGCGATGCTAAAAATGTTGTGTCGAGCTTTTCCAGATGAAGTAGTATGCTATGCTTCAAAATCTGCCATGCCACATCTTGAAACTTCCGGCTGCGTGAAAAAGAAAAAGATCTATGTCAATGCCGGTAATGGTAAGTTGGCAGTGCTGTTAAGATACATTGTCTCTACTGTTCACAATGTCATGATCCTGCTTGCAAGCGGCAAGAGTGATTTACTTTTCTATAACTATAACAATGTTTTTTCGCTGTGGCTGATTGATTTTGTTAATAGATTTAAGAAAACCAAAGTGGTTATATGCTGTCATGGCGAGCTGGAGTTCGTATCGCTTGACACAGATGGTTTTCCTCTTTATAAGAGAGTAATGTCGGCACTTGTGAGGCATTATTTCAATAAGGGGAATCTCTCTCCGGCTCGAGGTGTGAATTTCATTGTCTTGAGCGATATCGCCCTTGAAAATCTACAACCATATGTAAGCAAAGAGCTTATTGGGAGATTTGACGCCATAGACCATCCTGTGATGCCGGTGGAATCATTCCGATCATTATGTCCGGGAGGAAATGACGGTGAACGGTGTGTAAATATAGGCACTGTCGGAATCTTGAATGAGCATAAGGGTAGCGGACAGTATCTCCGGCTAATAAGGCGAGTTAATAAAGAACGCAAAGACATAAGGTTTCATGCCATCGGACATATACAATGTGATCCGTCTCCTTTTATAGAATCGGGTGTATCGTTGCCTGCAAAAGTTGATGAACCTTTACCTTATGAAAGTTTTCTTCGTGAGGTGGATACCTTGGATTTTATATTGTATTTTTATTCTTCAGATAAATATAGGCTTACGGCAAGCGGTGCCCTGTTGGATGCAATCAGGTTCCGGAAACCGGTAATCGCTTTGAGGAATGACTATTTTGAATATTTTTTCAATAAATTCGGTGAATTGGGATATCTTGTTGATTCAGTCGAAGAGATGGCTGAGCTTATAATAAGGTCGGAAAATCTAAATAAGGAATTTAAATTTGATGAAATTGAAAAAAAGTTGAGCGTTGAGCGGCTGCAAGACAGGTTTGATGAAATCATAAAGCCCCTTGCTCAATGAGGGTGGCGATGCGCTCTATCATGGCATCGTCTTTGTTTTTTTCAGGATTGAAACCGGCTTTCATGTTCATACCGAAGAATCGTCCGAAAGTTTGCCAGAATCCAGCCCTGAACGATCCCAGAAACGCTTTTACGATATTGAAAGAAGATTGGTCTGTTTCCCTGTTTATTAACTTCAGCAATACTTTTCCCTGATTTTTAGTCATTGTCTTAACCACCGGCTTATATTGCTCGAAAATGTCTTTTTCAAGACGCTTCAGATGCTTTTCGCGCTCTTTCTTGTCAGGTATCGTCTGGATATATTCATATGTTTCACAAAGTGCCGAGAATGCTAATTTGGCATAAGGCAATGTTTTGCGCACGTCCCTGACCATGCGCCAGTAATATTGTTCCTGTTTCTTGTTTTTGAATTTTAGGGGAGGAAACACGTTGAGGTCGCGTATGAACGTATAGCGACAGGTGTCACCATATTCATCAACGATATATTTATACCCCCTGTAGGCTTTCACTTTTAGGCGCAATTCACCCTGTGTTTCCTCTTGAGCGTTGCCGGGAAACGCGAGAATGATTGCCGCGAGTAGCATCAATACAGCGATATGTAACCGGTTTGATACCATAACAAGGTCTGGTAAGCAGCTTAAATCAATTTAAATCAATAAAAAGACAGCATTTTTTCCTAAACGGAATATAGCGTCAAAAATTGAATAATTTAAGTTAACTTTTGTTTCGTATTCCGATTTTAGCTGCTGGAGCCGATCCGGATTTTTTTCGTTCATCTCCTTGATTGAAGGAAGGAGAGTGTCAAGATCAAGGAAACGCTTGATAAAGCAGAAGATATGATGGTTGAACTCACCTAATGAACCGTGACTGTTATTTTCGTAAATCTTCTCTATTTCAGGGAAAATATATTGGAAATATGGAGCCTTCCCGTAAGCGGCATTGATGGCTCCCAGATGTTCTTGTCTCCATCTTCCATGGTCGGAGATCTGTATTTTCTCAAGATCAGTCTGTCTGTGTTTCAACCTTCCTCTTCCGCCCGCCACGGGAACGGTGAGCATTTTACCTCCGGCTATCGTGGTGCGTGTGGCATCGTTATGTGGATGGTTGGGAGACGATTCATCTCCCAACCATCCGTTGTTCATTATTATTGTACGCAGGGCACTGCAGGATGGGGCGAACGGTATTTGACAGATCATTTGTCACGCATTTTCTTACCGTCAGGATTCGGATTGGCGAAAACTCTTTTCCAGCGTATCTTGCCATTGAACAGTCCGCGTTCCTGATCGAATGAAGCGATTATGAAGAGGGGAGCTCCGACTATATGGTCTTCCGGAACGAATCCCCAGAAACGGCTGTCGGCAGAGCGGTCGCGGTTGTCGCCCATCATCCAATAATAATCCATTTTGAATGTGTAATATTCCTGCTCTTTGCCGTTGATGAATATCTTGCCGTCACGCATTTGGAGATCGTTGCCCTCATAAGTGCGTATTACACGTTCGTAAAGAGGATAATTGTCTGGTGTCAAGTGTAATGTTACTCCTCTTTGCGGGATCCAAAGCTCTCCCATGTCGGTCCTGCTCCAACCGTAATCCGCACCAAGAGGGAAAGTTCCGCCAAGGTCGAATATACCGCTTCTGCTTTCACGCTGTAGAGGTCCTATAACTTCCTGCCATTTCTCTATTTCGGCTTTCATTGAAGCCGTGAGGGGTACGTCATAATATGAAAATCCCGCAAGTTCATTTCTGGAAGGCATTCCGCCGTAATCTTCAGCGCGGACTCCGAGGCTGTGCCACTTTTCAGCTGAGATAGGTCCGTTTACGGGTATGATATAGTTATATTGCACGTTTTCCGGCTCCGGAATCGCTTTCCCATTTATGTATACCGTGTCACCGGAAATACGCAAGCGTTCCCCCGGCAGACCGATAGTCCTTTTCACATAATTCTCACGGCGGTCTACGGGGCGCCAAACTACTTCCCCGAAGATGTGACTGTTAGCTTTTATATATGCCAACGGGTCATCTATACCCTCTCTTTTAAGTTCATGACAGATCTGATAATAGTCGGGATTAGGGATTTTTGTTGCCACCGTGTCTCCTTGCGGATAATTGAAAACAACAATATCTCCGCGTTCAATAGACCGGAAACCCGGCATGCGGTGATATTCAAGTTGCGGATTCTCTATATAACTTTTGGTATTGATAAACGGCATCGTATGCTGAGCCAAAGGGAAATGAATAGGAGTCTGCGGCACGCGTGCCCCGTATATCGTCTTGTTTACCCACAGGCGGTCACCCACAAGAAGGGATTTCTCAAGGCTGGAAGACGGTATCTCATATTGCTGTCCGACAAAAGCGAATACGAAATATATAAGGACCAGGGCGTATACTATTGCATCTACCCATGCCATGACGGTGCGTGTCGGTCCCTTTTTTTTCTTCCACCATCCCCATGGTATGAAGTTGGTTATATATATATCTACAAGGATAAGCCACAGAAAGCTTAACCATGGATTTCCCATCAGTATTACCCAAAGGAAAAAGATTGCCGAAACGATTCCGAAACGCACCCAGCGCGTGGTTTTTATATGTTTGATATGCTCTAAATTAAACATTGCGCTAAACATTAAACATTAAACATTAGAAGTTAAAGACTTCATCGATTGTGTGGAACCCTCTTTTGCCGGCGAGCCATTCGGCGGCTATCACGGCTCCGAGTGCGAATCCCTCCCTAGACTTGGCGCTATGTGTGATAGAGATACTGTCTACCGGTGAATCCCAGTCGATAGTGTGTATTCCGGGCACTTCACCGCTGCGGACGTGGTCAATTTCCATCAGTTCGCTGGTTGTGTCAGTATTCATTTTATATTTTTTCTCAGTGCCCTCCGGTTCGCGCCATCCATAAATCCTGTCGGTCTCGCTGATTATTTCTTCAGCCAGTGTGATTGCGGTGCCCGAAGGGTGATCAAGTTTATGGATGTGGTGTGTCTCGACCATATGCGGACGATACTGTGGAAAGCCGTTCATTATCTTTGCCAGATAGCGGTTTACAGCCATGAAGATATTTACCCCTACGGAAAAATTTGATGCAAACAGGAAAGAGTGGTTCTCATTTTCACATAGTGTCTTGATTTCCGGCAAAGCTTCCGTCCATCCGGTTGTGCCGCAAACTACTGGCACACCCTGTTCGAATGAGCGACGTATGTTCCCTACTGCTGTTGC
Source organism: uncultured Porphyromonadaceae bacterium (assembly GCA_947297425.1). GTDB lineage: Bacteria > Bacteroidota > Bacteroidia > Bacteroidales > Muribaculaceae > Lepagella. The sequence goes on along the minus strand of CAMYSW010000061.1, from coordinate 2,426 downwards.
AGGGGTGGAGAACTCTATCACACAGTCGGCAGAGCGGAAAGCATCGCTATCGAAATCTGCGATATTGTCTTTATCAATTATGCAGACCACCCGGTGTCCGCGTTCTTTTGCTATTCTTTCTATGATATGACCCATTTTGCCATATCCGGTCAATGCTATATTCATTTTTAGTCTTTACTTTAGGTGTTGATACCCTTGCTTCATATTTTATACTTCATACATGTATGAAGTCACATTCGTATTCCGGTTCATGAAGCTAAAATCCGAATGCAATATTGTCGATATAGAGTGTTAGTCCTTCCGTCCCTACATAGGCTTCGCCACAACTTGACGATGCCATGACCAGCACATGAGTCGGGGCGGCATCCTTCTCTGCCCATCCTATCTCATGAACGGGAACCAGTTTCCCTTTCGAATTGGTGGCATAATAGGCCTTTTCTCCATCAATCAGTCCCATCCATGCCTTGAACCAGCTTTCACCGGAAATGTCGCCATAATGTATGGGCAAGACATGATGCTTGGTCCAAGGCACGTTTTGTGAGTATCTTTCGCGCCCGGTGCCTACGCGCTGTGCGAAAAGATTGCCGTCCTTATCCTCCCATCGTTTCTGAAGTAATACGTAAACTTCTGCATTGTCTCGTCCTTTTAATGTCTTCTTGCTTGAGAATCCGGTAGACTTGACTCTGGTGTCTACATTGGGCATATCCACGCGATAATCATAAACGAGTGCAACGGGACGCTTGGTATATGGTATTCCCATCTCCATCTTTGAGTAGGGGCCTTTGGGGGAAGTTATAGGCTCGAAAATTCTTCCTAAAAAGATTGTTCCCGCCACCATCACATCCATGTTGATCAGTCCGAGCACTTTCACTTCCTCCATTCTTGCCTCCATCCTTGCTACTTTATTGCCATTAATGACGGCGGGACTTACGGTGCCGGAACCTTTGACTATACCCGCCACTTTGGCATAGACGTTGCTGGTTGCCCAGGGTGATCCTCCTTCATTTTTATAGACAGAGTTGTTCCCCGGTATTGTCCGTGTGGGCGCTATTTCGTAAATAGTTTTCTTCTTGCCGCCAAGCACTTTCGATTCGGCAATTTCCCTGCTGACCCAATTGGAAAAATCTCCATATTTTATTGGTTCGAGACGGAGTGCCGATAAATTCAGAGAGATGCAGCTCAAGACAAAAAGAAATATAACTTTTAGCATTTTCATAGTCATGGTCTTAGAAACTGTTTAAAGTTAAACAGTTTCTTAAAAAACAAAGTTACAAAAAATCTTTGAATTATTTCGGATGGTCTCTGTTAAATCCGTTCCCCTTATTTCCGAAAGATGTGAAATAATGTTTTCGATTGTAAATGCCGATTCATCGGTTTCTGCCAATATCCGGTCAATGGGCATGGCAATCAGTGTCTCAGGATTGAATTTTTCACCGAATGATATGAAGCATCCCGCTTTTATCAAGGCTTTGGCAGCTGCCGGTTTTCCCCTGAATCCGTGTATGCACCAGGGCTGGGTCGGCTTCAGATCCCGCCTCAGTCCGCAAATTATGTCATCGCCCTTGACATCATGTATGATAACCGGTTTCTTGAGTTCTTCCGACAGGTCTATCTGTTTTTTGAATATCAATAATTGTTTGTGTATCGGTTCTCCGCATTTGAGATCCACCCCGCATTCTCCTATCGCCACTACTGATTCTTTCGATGCTTCCTCGCGGAGACGGTTCCATATTTGCTCCGAATCGGAAAATGATACATCCCAAGGATGTATTCCTACGGAATAATGTTGTTTATCAACAACTTGCTCCATATGGGAATAATGAGGTGTCAGCCTCAAGTTTATCACCCCTTCCGGTTGAGGGGCATGTTTATGGGTGTGTATATCAAGCATATTTCAGGGAAGGAGTTTGAACGAATGGCGGTGTATCGGTGTGACTCCGAGTGTGGCAATTGCCGAGCGATGGGCTTTTGTGGGATATCCCATGTTTCTCTCCCACCCGTATCCTGGATATTGTTCGGAATATCGTAGCATTAGTTCGTCGCGGTGTGTCTTGGCGAGAATGGATGCTGCCGCTATCGACATATACGTAGCGTCACCTTTCACCACAGTGTGGTGTGGTGTTTGCATATTCAGCATGGGATCGAGATATGGCTTGAATTTATTGCCATCTACGAGTATGTGTGCCGGTCTGATGGAAAGTTTGTCTAATGCTCTTTGCATCCCGGCTATTGAAGCGTTAAGGATGTTGATTCGGTCAATTTCCTCAGCATCTACCATCACCACAGCCCAAGCCAGAGCTTCCGTTTCAATAAGTTTTCGCAAATCCTCACGTTTATGTGCCGTCAGTTGCTTGGAATCGTTCAGCTCCTCACATTGGAAACCATCCGGCAGTATCACAGCCGCGCAGCTCACCGGACCGCACAGA
>CAMYSW010000060.1:0-11087 GCA_947297425.1 uncultured Porphyromonadaceae bacterium | reverse complement strand
ATGATATGTGAGATTAAAATCATTTTATTATCGGTTTAATGGGATCACTTACTTACTTGTTTAGAAGATAATTCTCCAACCACTTTCAACATAACAACCTTATTTCTTTTCGTCGGCAAAGCGGTTAGGAAAGGTGAAGTGCTTTCGGGGGTGGGTCAGTGACCATATGATCAGGAAGATTCCGATGAGGATAAACGGAATGCTTAGCATCTGTCCGAGATTCATGCCGTATTTGGCTATCATTTCATATTCAGATTGTACCTGAACGTTTTTTACATATTCAATAAGGAAGCGGGGGAGGAAAATGCCGATAAAGAAAACTCCGGTTATTAACCATGGACGTTCCTCGGCATTCTTTTTCCAATACATCCACATGAGCAATCCGAAAAGGAGGAAATAACATAGCGCTTCATATATCTGTGTGGGATGCGCTGCAACGGTCTCGCCATTCCGGAGGAATATGAATCCCCAAGGGAGATCTGTAGGTCCGCCGTAGATTTCACTGTTCATGAGGTTGCCGAGACGAATAAGCCCGCCAACGAGCGCGATTGCAATCACAATTTTGTCAAATACCCATGATGCAGGTTTTTTAGATACCAGCCATGAGAACAGGAAGAGGGCAATAATGTTGGCTATAGTGCCTCCGTGACTTGCAAGTCCTCCCTCCCATATCTTGAATATCTCTGCAGGGTGTTGGGAATAGTATCCCCATTCGTAAAAGAAAACATGACCGAGTCGTGATCCTACTATCGTTGCGACCACTATGTATAGCAACAGCGTTCCAAGCCATTTTTCAGGTGCTCCCTCATGGCGGAACATCTTTGCCACTAACCAATATCCAACCGTGAATCCGATGGCGAACATCAGTCCGTACCACCTTACCGATATAGGCCCGAGGGAAAACAATATCGGGTCAGCATTCCAATATATAGCGTTTAACATATTATGTAGGTTTTAGGCCTTAGGCCTTAGGCCTTAGGTTTTAGGTTTTGGACTTAAGCTTTTTCGGTTAAACTTCTAAAGTCTAACGCCTAATGCCTAATGCCTCAAATTATTTTCGTCTCTTTCCGAGGAGGTCGCGGAGACCGTCCATGTCAAAGGTGAGGGTGAAGCGGAGAGTCTGGTCAAGAGGGCTGCTCTGTGCCGTGGCAAGCATATATGACGCATCGAGCTGAACCACGTTGAGCGAGAAGCCGGCACCGAATGCGAAGTAACTTCTGCCTCCTTTGTTGGCATGCTCATAGTTGTAACCGGCACGAACGAAAAATTGCTGATTGTAGGCATATTCGGCACCGAAACTTACACCGACCTCCTGCAATTCCTCCTTGAAGCCTCCGGGCGCATCGGAAAAACTTTTGAATATACCGGTGATCGGTGACATGCTCTCCCATTTGTCAAGAGCATCTTCATATTCCTGTTGCCCCTCTGCGGTGGAGGTGTCAAAATCTTTCTGTCGAGGTTTGGTGGGAACAAGGAGCTTGTTGAGGTCAAGACCGAACGCGAGAGTGTTGTAATCGGCAAGGGGGAACATGAAATTAGCTCCGAGTCGCAGGTTTGTAGGTAGGAAAGCGTTAGAGGCACCATGGTCGTAACTTACTTTCGTACCGATATTGGAAATGTCGAATCCCCAAGAAAACTGGCACTCGCTGCGTCCTATCATCGGATATGACGTATAATATCCCGACAGGTCTACCGAGAATGCCGATGCAGGCGTGTTCGATTCGCCTGTCTGGGTGTCGTTGTATGAAAGGTCTGAGAAGATGTAGCGTAATACGACACCCATAGAGAATTTTTCAGACAGTTTGCGGGAATATCCCAAGTCCAAGGCAAACTCATATGGATTTATGGTCATTACGTTTTCTCCGGTGTCATATCCGGTGGTTACCTCTCCCAGGGAAAAATATCTCAAGGAGGCGCTGAAAGCCTGATTGTCTCCGCTACCGGGTTTCCAATAACCTGCAAGGTTCGCAAGGAATATGTCGTTTACTATCTTGCGGAGCCACGGGGTATATGATAACGAAAGTCCTCCTGTGGAATATCCGAATGCATATTTCGAGGGATTCCAGAATTGAGAGTTCATATCCGGATCGGTTGCCGCTCCGAGGTTACCCATGGAACTGCCTCGGGCATCCGGTGCAATAGAAAGAGTGGTGACACCGGTGTTCACCGGATTGAACTCGTTATCCTTGATGTCATTCTGGGCGGACATGCATGCTGCTCCGAATGCAAATCCCGCCAATGTTGTCAATATTCTGTATTTAAATTTCATTCTATCTGTAAAACTCAAATTTGATTCTTTTATTGTTAGAACCCCTTTTGACTTATTTTTCAATCAAGCACTGCGAAGTTGACCCATTCTGAATATTTGACAGGGGTGTTTGATGTCCGGATTCTTGCTCGATATAGACCGGTCTCAACTTTCTTACCTTCCGAATCTTTGCAATCCCATGTAATGGATTTCATCTCAGTTGAGTTGGATATGATTGTCTCTCCTTTGGAATTGCGGATTTCAAACTCCAAAATTCCGGAGAAATCGCTGTCAGTGAAGATTTCAATTTCATCGACGGCAGCCTTTGTAGAAAGATTTAACGACAGGGTTGCATTGCTCGGACATTTGGTAAAATCCATTTCAGTAAATGCAACATTGCCTGCGATATCCCGGACTCTTATTGCATAGGAATGGACACCATCCGTAAGGTCGGAGACATCGGTATACCCTTCAAAATGATTTCCGGTGTTCCCATCTTCCATGAATCCGGATGTTGTCAGGAGAGCCGGTTTCCCATCTACGGAAACTTCGTATGATGCCGGGGAAAGAGGAAGTGCTGTCTCATCATAAGCGTTTACGAGGATAGCCTGACCGGCATTGTCATAAACGAGTTCGACTGTTGGCGATTCTCTATCAATAATCTCTTCATTTGCAGGTGTATCGGAAACTGTTATTCCTACGGAACCCGCTGCGCCAAGCCAACTGGATTTGTCGAATGCTCCGCCATGAAGTCTCAGTTGTTTGCCTTTGAATTTATCTGCCTTACCGGGAATCACCAAGTCTGTGCTGAATTTTCCATTTGTCACCTCGGTCTCAGTCGCCGAGAGCAGGTTTGTGTCATATGTGACATCAAGGGTGTAATATACAATCGTGTCCTTGCCGTTTATATTTATTTTCACAGGCTTGGAGCTTGTTCCGGTGACATAATCCTTTGATCTTAACTTCATTGATGGTTCCATAAGTTTGAGAACAATCTTACCGTTAAATGAATTGTCCGTTTTACCACTCTTGTCAACTATTGTGCCTTCCGCTTTGATTTTTTCTCCGCAAGACGCAGTTCGGGAAGTTGACATGTTTATTTTTCTGATAGGAGAGGGGACCCTCAAAGCGGGATCTCCTGTCAGGATGAACGTCATTGAATTGGCTGAGGGTGAAACCGATTTGGAATAGGCATAGATCTCCCCGATGGTGGGAGATGTGTCATTGCCCGATGGAGACAGCCATCCTGCAATTATTCTTTTACCGAGATCATAATTCTGGTTTGACCATGCCGTGCGGGTGCTTACTATAGCCCCTGCCATGCCGCGTTCCGAATCAAGCACGATGGTCTCTCCGAGTCCGCGTGATCTTGCATCAGGAATCGAGAAGTCGCAGCCACCCATGTACATGAAACCGAGATGCCTGTTTTTAAGGTTTATTGCCTCGGATGTGGTGAAGAAATTTTTGTCTTGTCCCAGCATCGTGCGTGCTCCATGTCCGAACCATATAGATATGTTCTTGCCGCTTTCAAGATGCGAGATAAACCGCCGTCGGGCTTCCTCATTGCCATATGCGTCAATTGCTATAGTTGAATGTGAAATTCCCCCGATGCCGGAGTAATTGCGGATATAGTTCCCGAAATCTTCAGCCTGTTGACCATGGGTGTGATTATCGTGAAGTCCGCCGACCGTTAAGGTTTCGTTGATTCTCCATGCCTGAGTGTCGTCCGTAAGATATTCTTCGATCTTTCGGATGGCGCGTTGACATTCCATCTCTGACTCGCATGACAGAAGACCTACCCCGATTTCCATAGTTTCCCGGTGTAGCTGTTCACTATTCACGACATCTTTCATTATGCCGTAAAAATCATATGCAGGACTTGCCGCCCTTCCGGGAGTGGCGTTTGCCTGTTGCATTGCGATAATGCGGTCGAATCGGTTTTCACCGTCTATTGACTGGCGAATGTTGCGGTCGCTCGGTCCGAACAACAAAATGTTTCTAAGCCGGTTTCCCGAGGACTGGTATAACATTTTGGCTATTGCCCTATATGCCATTGGATCTGGAACTCCGCTTGAAAATTCATTATATATTTCCTCAGGTGTGGCTACGGCAACCTTTATATGTTCATGTGAGCGATGAAGGTCGGCTATGCGGTCTGCATATGTGCGGAAGCGTGGAGTCGTGATTATTAACAGATCTGCTCCATCGGCATGTAGGGCATGCAGATTGATGTTGGCAACCGGTTGCCAGCTTTTTATTTGCAACTGTTTCCGTTGTGGATCATATATTATTACCGATGAGTTTCTTGCCGATGACAGGAATCCTATTTTCGAGGGGTCTTCGCAGCTGCGTTTCCCTAAAGAGATTGCATCGGGAAAGGTGACGTCAAGAAGTTTAAGGCTTTCACTAAGTTCGAGGCTATAGCTTGTGGCAGGGAGGGTGGGGAAGGAATATTGTTCTGCAGGATTTTCTTTGAGTGCTGAATTTCCCGGGAGTGCCTTGGGGTAGGTGAGTAACCAATAATCGAGATTGAGGTAATCGGCGTTGTTGCTTATAGCGTTTATGCTTAATGTGATATTATCAGCCTGTTTCAGAGCATATTCGATAGGTATATTCGATGCCGAAGGTGGATAATCCCAAAATTTGTCGGCACTGAGAGTTGAGAAACTCTGTTTATAGGTGGATTCTGAATCCTTTATGGATATTTCCACCGTTCCCCTTGACAGAGGGGATGTGTATAGTCTGTAAGATAATCTGCCTGTCCCGTCGGAGAGATATGGTGTCCGGCTTGTCCAGCTAAGTGCCGGTTTCCCGGAAAGAAAACTTTCTCCCCAGAAAAGCTGTCCGGTGTTAGTGATATTATGGCTTATGTCTTTTTCGTGGTATATGTATCCATATCCGGAACTCAACATGGTTGCATCCTCTTCATATGCCGCTTCTGTGGCAAGTCGTGGGATTTCTTTGTCTGATAGGAAATAATAACCGCTATTTGAATAGATATTCAGCATTCCTCTTTTGAAGAGATGTATGTCTTTCCCGGAAGTTGGGGATACCTTTGTTTCGAATGTTATATCTTCCGTTCCTTTGCCATAAAAATAAAGTGATTGGTTGTCATGAATTATGGCAATCTGTTTGATATCATCCTGATATGCCAATCCTTTTCCGGTTTCCGCGAAGTTTAAGGGTTGTATTACCCCACCTTTGCCATATACTCCTACAGCCTGTGGATTTTCAAATCCCATTTCTTTGAGCTGATCGTATGGAATCTGATACAGTCCGGTAGAATCAATTTCTATCTTTATCCATTTGCCTGAACTGAAATTGGAATTTTGTTGGAAAGTATATGCGGAAATAACTTCAGGACAAGCTGAGGACACAAGGAAAACGACAAATGATGCAACAAGCCGGTTGAGGTTCATTTTATTCTTATTTCAAGAAGTTTCTCATTGTCAGTGTAAGCTTTCAGTTCCATGCCGGGTGTCAATGAAATCCCGTCAGCGCCTGTAACAGGAATTAGAACGACATCTCCGATCTTGAGGATATTGTTCTCGCTGATCGCAGCTATAATACTATCTATGTCTGATCTCAGATTGCTCGTGTCTATTTCGATTCTCCTTCCGTCTATGTTTATAATGACATTTTCGTTGTCGCATAACCGGTCTATAGGCATGAAGTTGCCAATCATGCAACTTTTATCAAAAGAAACGGCGCGATCCCACGGCAACCCTTTGCCTCGTAAATCGGCGAGCAGGTTCTCAGCCCTTACCGTGACAGAGATTGTAGCTTCAGAATAGTAGCGATGGGCGAAGCGGAAAGCCACGGATTTCCCCAGTCTTCCGATTCTGACGGCTATTGCAGGATAAATCTTGAAATCAGTATCAAAATCCGGCACGAAAAATGGATTGTCAGAACGTAAAACGGAGGAATCGGGAAGCATGTGCCAATTCAAGTCGTCATTGGCTGCTTCATCGTTATTTTTGAGAATACAGAATATCTTCATTTTTAACGGTTCTCTTCAAGTCTGTTGAAAATCAATGCTAAATGCGCATATATGGATGTGTTAGCCATCACGACACCTTCAGCAACTTTTACCCTGTATGGTGAGAAATTCCAGATTGCCTTGACTCCTGCACCGATAGCGGTATCCGCACATTCCTGTGCGGATTGAGCCGGAACAGTAAGGATGCCGATGGATGCCGGATTTTCTTCCATTACATCGTATATTTTGTCAATATGATATATAGGCACGCCAAGATCCTTGCGTGCTATAACCTCCGGGTTGACGTCGAACCCGGCAACGATCTCCAGTCCGTAGTTTGAAAGTCCGGAGTCGCGTATAAGAGCTTTCCCGAGACTGCCTGTGCCTATGACATAAGCCTTGTGAGAACGGGTGAATCCAAGGAAGTCTGACAATGCTTCAACCAAAATGTCTACTTCATAACCGATTCTTGTTTTGCCTTTAATATTAAGGAAAGATAGGTCTTTTGCTATCTGGGAGGCATCCACGCTTAATGCACGGGAAATCTGGGTGGAGCTTACATTCTCAACTCCATTAGCCTTGAGTATTTCCACATAAGCCAGATACCATGGAAGCCTGCGCAATGTCGGCTCCGGCAAAATCAGGTTGTTATCTTCGTTCATAATTTTCTAAACAGCTTAATGCACGATTGCAGGTTCATTGTCCGGATTATTTATGGTTGTGCCGTGACTGCAAGTTTTTTTGTCTGCGAGCTATACATGCCTTCCGGAGTCTCTACAGTGGCGCGGTAGAGGTATATGCCGCGTGCAACGCGTCTTCCGACATTATCTTTAAGATCCCAGCGAGTCTTGATGCCGCCTTGCATATCGCTCGTGACTGACTGGTCTTGGTTCCATACTCTCTTGCCGGAGAGGTCGAACACTTCGAGACTATATTTTATTCGTGTGTTGGGATGATCCACGGCAATAGAAAAGACAACACTTGTTGAAGCGGGATTCACGTCTGTGCCTAAATCCCGTATCGCAGGATCTTTGATCGCTCCGACGCTGAAAGACAGAGATTTTGAAGAGGCGTTGTTGGCGTTGTCATAAACGGTCAGTTTCAACGTATGTTCCCCTGATGACAGATCGCTCAAAGGGTAGGCGATTGAGCCACCGAGAGGATCCTCGGAATCAGGGGTGTAATATATGTAAACATTATCGAAAACGCGTTTACCGTCAAGAGTGACCGACATCTTGTGCCCTATACCTGAATCGGAGATATTGATGCCCGATTCATCGGAAAAAGATGCATGGACAACCGGGTTGGCATTAACCATCATTCCATCCTTAAAATCGGGATAATTCAAGTATAATGTCCGGATTTCGGGTCCTTTGGTATCCGGGGTTTCAATATCCTCATATCCGTAAACATATAAAGATTCCGTTGAGCCGTGGGCTTCCTTGCCTTGATCGCTCCATGCATAAGCGGAAATTCTTGCCGGACTGTAGTTGTTTTCTATTTCTGCCGGCAGGAGGAGTGTGGCTTCCCACTCTCCATCGGTCACATTAGCTGAAACGGAAGATAATCTTGTCTGCCGGTCGTTGTAAGTCTCTACCGATCCCTCTTTTCCATTGCCGTTTGTCACTACTACCTTTTCTGCATCATAAAGATCAATGGATATGTTGCCATTGAACTCGGTGGCACGCGATCCGTCTGGGTTTGTTATGTATCCCTTAAGGTTTGCCTTGCCCAGGGCTTTGAGTTCGGGCATTTCTCCATCTGTCGAGGTCAGGTCTTTTCCATTTACACTTTCGATGCAAACATTTCTTGAAGGTTTCGGTATCCTGAGCGCGGGGTCGGAGATCAGGCAATAACGGAGTTTGTTATCGTCGTCATACTCATTCTTTGCGCGGACAAAAACATCGCCTATCCTTGTCGCTTCTCCATCGGTGTCGGTTGATAATATCCAGTCTGCCATCTTGAGGTTCAAAATACCGTTCTTATAAATGAGCACTGTGCGGCTCGGACATATCGCCCCGATGAATCCGGCATCCGGATTGAGCACCAATTTTTCAGCTCCGCTTACGTTATCGCCGTCCCATGTGGCGAATGAACATGTGGCACCGTAAAAGAATGTTGGGTTAGGGTTACTGAAGGAAACTATATCATTCCAGGTCAGCAATTTTTCGTGGGTCCATGAACTTGTGGATGCATGCCCCACATAGTTGGTGTATATCACGCCTTCGTTGAAAAGCCGCATCATTCTTTCTTTAGCCTGCGGATATGTCATGCCGACACTGGAAGATACCAGCGGGTAGGCATCCAGATATAATTTTTCATATTGATAATGAGGCGCGTTGGCAATCAACTTTTTGTGTACATCCTCTGTCTGTATAAGATGTATGCCATTATCCTGATCGTCAGCTATAAGCATCACGCGGTTGCGCCATGTGCCATAATTGGGATTCTTGATATATTTTTCAAGTTTTGCAGCCATGTCATTGGCTTCCGTTACGTTGGTTACCGGCAAACGTCCCACGGCAACATGCATTTTGGCACTTTTGATATTGAAAGAGTCTTCATCGGTGTCGTCAAGCATGCCGATTATATCATCTGTTGAATAGGCTTCGATTTCAGTATTTCCTACCGGTGATTGCCACAGTGGAAGCGGTTTATATCCGGCGCCGCGTATTCCGGTGGATACCATTTTTGTGTCGTATGAGCCGCGTCCTAAAAGAAGACAATATTTGGTTGTGCGTTCACCGCCACGGTCGTGCCACATCTTCAGCAGCTTGCGGAATGCGCCAACGTCTGCATGTCCGCCGGAAAATTCATTATATACCTCTTCCGGAGTTAACACTGCCACCGTGAAGCCGTCTGCCTCTTCATGAAGCTTGGCTATTCTGTTTGCGGCAGGGGCATATTCACGATAGGCGATTATAACCATGTCGGGAGATGCCATCGAATGTATATCTTGGTTATTGACCCGGACACTGCGCGTTATCGCGCGGTTGACAGATGCCGGATTGAATGCTACATATTCGTGATAACCCCTTTGTGGGGTGAAATATCCGTTATTGCCTTCAATCGTGAAATCTACTTCGCTGACTTTACATGGATCCGTGACATCCCATATGCGGGTATCTTGGGAACAACCTTCGATTTCCACTGTCTCTCCATTGAAACTGTCATAAAAATGAAGTTCACCTCCGGAGAGGTCAAGTCCGCGTTCATAAAGAACTTCTATATAATCCAGTCTTGCCGTGAAGAGCGCACCGGAATATGAATAGTCAATGCCGAGCGTAAGCTTTTCTGAATCAAGCGTGAAAGTTTTGGATGTTATTGCGGTCTTGATAAATTCACTGGTTGAACAGGCATCAATCTTGTCGGTGTAAGATGACGGGAGCCGTTCGCCGTTGGCACTTATGATCAGCGATGAAGTGCCGTTTGTTGTCTTGGCTCCGAAAGCCACATTGGCTGTAACGTTATCGGAAACTATTCCTGATAGAGTGAAATTAAATTTTTGAGACTTCTCCGAACGGAAATCTTCTCCAAGTAGCAGTCTTCCTTCCTGCGATGGAGCCTGAATGTCTCGTTCGTGAAGCAGTCGCGCTGTGAATGACCCGGTTCTTGAAGTTCCGGAGGGGAGCGCTTCTGATTTAGGAAGCTCTTTTTTTTCTATCTCTCTGTCTGATAGAAAATACAGGCTTTCGCTGCAATATGGATTGAGCGTGTGGGTATAAAGACCATCGTCTGATCTCTTCCATGTGACATTGTCAACACCGAAGAACACTATACCTTTCGGCGTGCGTACACTCGGAAGTAGGGGAAGATCGTCCGGCATGTCTGAAGTCAATGCTTCGCGAACCATCCTTCCTCCCGTGCCATACACGTTTACCATCTCCGGATTTGAAAATCCCATGGCTTTGAGGTCGGAGTTTGAGATCAGCTGCATGCCTGTGGTGTTGACCTTGATTTTCATCCATCGTCCTTGAGACAATACGGAGTTTTGCGCATAATGTTGCGCATCAAGTGCATATCCACACTGGGAACTGAATGCAATTATAAATAGCGCGATCATTGCGCCTGCAATCCTTATATGTAGTGAAAAACGTTTCAAAAAAGTCAATATTTATCCTTTTAAAAAACGATTTATTATATAATTTATTGCCGCACGCAGGATCCTTAAGTGTGTTAATGATAAATGGCTGCAATCCAATTATTGCAGCCATTTGTAAACACCCGGTATGTCATTCACCTATTTTTTCAAACTCTTCTCTCGAACCATTGAACGCGTTCAGATCCACATCCCCTTTTATCCCTTTCACCCTGCCATGATGATCATATTGCCAATATGTCCAGTCGGCATCTATGGGGTGTTCCGAGAATGAGCATATCCAAAGGGGATAGCCGGGGAATGCATCCATCAGGAATTGCTCATATCCGCTCTTGTTGGTATAGAATGTTACGCGGTATCCTTTCAGGTAAAGGAACTCGACCATAGCCGTAAGACGCTCGGTGATAAGTTCGCCGGGAATGCCCTCGGGATTGCCTTGTTGTTCAACGTCTACTGCAAGTCCAAGTTCAAGTTTCCTATTGCCTACGGCATCTAAGAAATTTATAGCCTGGTCAACCCCGTCTTTGTCGAACCTGAAGAAATGGTAAGCTCCCGTTTTCATTCCGGCATGCCGAGCCTTGTTATAGTTTGTGGCAAAATTCTTGTCTTTAAAATCTCTGCCTTCTGAAGCTTTTATGAACACAAATTCAATTCCGTCCCTGCGTGCTTTTTTGAGGTCAAGTTTGCCGTTGTGTGCCGACACGTCTATCCCCCTTACCGGATAGCGGTCGGGATCTACGTATGGAGGGGTGGTGAGATAC
>CAMYSW010000059.1:0-11209 GCA_947297425.1 uncultured Porphyromonadaceae bacterium | reverse complement strand
AATGATTTGTTGACCTGTATTGAACCTCGCAAAAACCAAGAGTCTTCATCTGCAATATTTTCGATAGATTCTGTCCCTGCGTAATAATTTGATGAAGTGTTGTTCTTGGCGGATTCAGCCTGAAAGTTCCCGTTGATCGACCATCCTCTGCCCAGCGCCGCATACAGTTCGCTATTCCAGCCGACGGCATTGTTTGTAGAAGGTGATTCTGTATGATATGTTTCCGAGGGATACAGACTCGAAAAATTGACATAACCTGACGTGTGGTTTATCGGAGTGTTGTTCCGACGATATGAAACGAGATTGCGGAATGTGAAATTCTCATTCTTATTCCACGAGGCTCGGAATGCCGAATATAAGCCACGTTGATGTTCTTTCCCTGTTTCTGTACCGCTTGTGCGTCTGATAGTCCCGGACTCCAGTCGGTATGTTTCGTCCGAAACAGAACCGATATGAGAGTTATAGTCGTAGTCGCCCGACACCATGACATCGTATTCCATCCTGCGGTAGGCGAACTTGGAATATACCGAAGCTTCGCCGCTACGTATCATGAAGCGTTCTTTGCCGCTGAACTTTGTGTAACCTCCGTAAGAATAAGTATGGGTGATGAAATTTACAACGTGTTGTGCCCGTTGAAATCGCGGGTCTGTCGGAAAGTCAAGATATTCCACGCGCTTCACGTCACCGGGATTCAATCCGCTGACATCCTCGTTTGTTGCCGGATGAAAGTTTATAAAAAGGCTGACGCCTTGATTGTCGGCAGTCTTTACCGTTTCAGTTATCGGATTGACGTTTAGTTGAGGGATGTTCATCCTTGACAGCAAGGAAACTCCGTCGGAGGCAGTTGATTTCTGATTGCCGGTAGGAATATAGACAGTCTTTGTCGCGCTTGTGCGCTGAGCATCGGCTACGATAGTAATCTCTTGGAGTTCTTTGACCGTTATTGTATCCGGCTCGGTGCTTTGACCCTGTGCGATGAAAGGAAGCATAATCAATGGGAGTATATAATGTTTCATGTCGCGAAATTAGGCAGTACAGTCTTATTCAATTCTTATTCTCCCTTATTTAGTCTTATTCTTGCGATTGAGCCATGCTGTGATGGACAGGATTTTAGTAATTTTGTACTGATATGAACCATTTTAAACTGATACTTACCTATATGCGTGTCATCGTTGCGATGCTGTTTGTCGCCAACATGATATTCATGATACAACTATATAACTCCATAAAAGAGCGATATATAAACGATGTCGAGCAATGTCTGAGCCGTGCCGACCAGATTGAAATGGTCGACCGCATAATTGATGCCGGACTTGGCGGAGATGATGATGTGGTCTGGGTTGCGATTGGATTACAGAAATCGGATGTCGGTTCGACTATGAGCGCTGAAGAATTACGGGAATTGGATTACTCTCAAGGCTTCCGTCGCGTTGACAAGCAGATTATGTCAATGATTGCACAATACCTTCATGGCGGCAGCTATGCCGATAGGATTGGAGAACCTGATGTGTCCAAAATGGAGGAAGCCTTTCGCCGCGATCTTAATTTTTCAGGCTATTATCCCGAAGAGGTATATATAGTGGCACCCGGCGGGACAGTGGAGTATTCGTCGGACTTATGGGAGATAGGGTATCGTATAAATGGAGACCTTATATATTACGCCTATATTTCCCCGCTGACAAACAACATACTGAGAGAGATGGGGGGTGTAATAATTACATCTGCCCTTATTGCATTGGCGCTTACATTCGGGTTCTGGTATCTTCTTCATGTGATAGCCCGTCAGCGTACCATTGAGGAGATGAAGGATGACTTCACCAATAATATGACCCATGAATTAAAAACACCAATTGCCATAGCGTATGCGGCAAACGATTCCTTGCTCCAGTTTCCTGATCCGAACGATGAGGCACGGACAAAGAAGTATCTGACAGCGGCACTCGAACAACTGTCAAAACTCTCAGGGCTTGTAGAAAGTATTCTTGCCATGAGTATGGAGCGGAGAAAACACCTTGCCATGGCGAAGGAAAACATAAACCTTAAAGAATTTCTAACCAAAATTATCGAGCAGCAGAAGCTGAAGACAGAAAAAACATGTGAATTTGTGCTGGAATGTCCTGAAGATGCTGTTGTTGAAGCTGATCCCACACATTTTTCTAATGTAATAGGGAATCTTATTGACAACAGTATAAAATATTCCGGCGATTCTGTTAAAATAGCAATAAAATTGGATTCAACCGGACTATCGGTGTCAGACAATGGAATCGGTATCCCTGAAAAATCCTTACCCGATATCTGGAGTAAATTCTACCGAGTACCTCATGGGAACAGGACTGATGTGAGAGGATACGGCATCGGCTTATTCTACGTGAAATCAATCATAGAAAAACATGGGTGGAATATAAGCGTAGTAAGCCGTCAAGGAAAAGGGAGCATATTTACTATAAAATTTTGAAGACAATGAGCGACACAATATTATTGGTAGAGGACGATTCTACATTGTCGATGATTATTTCGGAGACCTTGCAACGAGATGGATTTGATGTCCTGACAGCGGACAATGGCGAGGATGGCCTTAAACAGTTTACCCGACATGGGGCTGACCTAATCATTGCTGACGTGATGATGCCTCGGATGGACGGATTTGAGATGGGGCGTAAGATACGTCAGATAAACCGGAATGTGCCGTTATTGTTTCTGACAGCAAAATCCGAGATTGATGATATTGTCGAAGGATTTGAACTTGGTGGCAATGACTATCTCAAAAAGCCGTTTAAGATGCTTGAATTGATAGTTCGCATCAAGGCACTGCTTCGCAGAAATGTCCATGATGAGGACAATCGGTTTGAAATTGGCAAATACACATTGGACTTGTCAATGCAAATGCTTTCGCATCCAGATAAAGGGATTGTTGGGTTATCACTAATTGAAGCAAAATTGCTGAAAGAACTGATTGTAAATGTGGGGTATACAGTGGAATCCGCTACAATAATGCAGCTGATATGGCAGCGTGATGACCCGTATAGCCGTAATTCACTGCATGGGTTTATCCACAAACTTCGCCACTATCTCCGGCATGACCAGTCAATATCGTTAATTAACCAGCGAGGCATAGGGTATATGCTGACTGTTAAATCCTAAATTTATTTTGGGTTATAATGCTACGAAGCGCGTTGGTGAGGAGTTGCCGATGCGCTTTTCTATTGACAGAATTTTGAAAATTGACATTTGGTTGACAAAATGGCGCAAAATGGGAAAATCTAACGATTTATTATTTAGGTGATTAGTTTTTTAAAAGTGGTACCACAAGAACCTGAGTTTCTGAATGAATACGAGTGAATTTGAATGATTCGTTTATGCGAAATGTTGAATAATAGTGCAATATGAACCTTGATGAATTTTGCCGGTTTTCAGAATTATTCAAAAAAACGTGGTGACCTGCGTGGTGACCCGACTTGACAAATTGCGGTTTGGGTTGTGATATTTGCAGAACCAAAGTGGCTGATTGTGAATGAATGCAAGCGCCACCATTCAGAAATTTATAACATCGAAGATATGACAAAATCACTCTCTCCGAAATCTTCGACGCCGTCGCTTCGTCCCGCGAAGAAATTGACACCGTTTCATGTCCGCACCAAGGATTTGAAGAAGGATACCGCAACCCTCTTTATACGCATTCATACCCGCAAAGTTGATGTACTGATTTCAACCATGCTTCAGGTCGAGGTCGCCGACTGGCAGAAGGCAACGGCTTCGCCCCGCGCATGGCTGGCACATCAGAAGAAGAACTATCAGCTGCACGCCAAACTGACACAGATTGAGGGCATCGTAAAGGCTCATCTCGCAAAGGTGAACTTTGACCGCGAGGCTCTCGACATGGATGTGCGCTATATCTCCGAGCCGGATAAAGTGGATGCCGAACGCCGTGCTATGGAGGAAGCCGCCGAGGCAGAGCGCAAGGCTATCGCAAAACGTGAGGCAGTGAAAGAAAAAGCCCGCAAGAAAGCCGAGGAAAAGAAACGTATCGAGGATGAGAAGAACCGCCTTATCTGGCCGTTCCTCATTCAGTTTGTCGATGACATTAAGAGCGGGGCGCGAAAGATTGGCAGTGATGACTATGCCCCCGGCACCTGCAAGGCATGGAAAAGTTTTATTGGTGTTTATGAAGGCTTCGACCCGTTGCACAAGTTTGGATGGGCAGACATAGACCGTGCGTTTGTGTCGCGCTACATCAACTATTTGCAGAAGCACGGTTACATGGCAAAAGTTGTCAACAAACATCTGACAAATTTGAAGGCTCTTATCAACGCGGCATTCATTGACGGCGTACACGATAACCAACGTGCGGCAGCACTCATTGTCAAGAAGAAGATTGAAGACCGCGACAAGGCTGTCGAGATTTATCTCACGGAGGAGGAATTGCAAGCACTCTATGAAATGCCACTGACCGGGAAGAAGGAGCATATCCGCGATGTTTTTCTCATCGGCTGCTATACCTGTCAGCGAGTGAGCGATTACAACAACCTTAACGCTGATAATTTCGAGACTACCCGCAAGGGAACGCGCATCATCCGACTTGTCCAGCAGAAGACCAAGACCGAGGTTACCATACCTATTCTCAACGAGAACCTAATCACCATCTGCGAGAAATATGGCTACAACATTCCGAAAGCCAACGAGCAGGTGCTGAACCGCTACATAAAGGATATTCTCAAAGACCTTTCGGAGCAGTTGCCGTCACTGAAAGAGAAGGTGCCGACCAAGCTCACTATGAAGCAGAAGGAGGCGTTGAGAAAAGAGAAGAAGGAACCGGAGACCGACCTCAACGGAAACGTGATTGTGCCGCGCTATGAGTGTGTGACAAGCCACACCGCCCGACGCACCGGTATCACGAACATGTACCTCAGCCACAGGTACACCATCCTCCAGATGATGCACGTCAGCGGCCATAAGACCCAAAAGACCTTCATGGACTATATCAAACTCTCCTCCGAGGAGATAGCCGACGAAATCGCCGCCATGTCGAAGAAAGAGAATGATATGTGGTAGCACATGGTTCAACTCTTCTCAGGAGGCAAAATCGCCATTTTCAGGGGAGTTGAGCCTTTAATCCTCTCGCTAAAAGCTGATAATTCAGCATAATTTTGTATCTTTGCAAAAAAATAATTGAGCTATATATGAACAATCTATATACTAAAGATACGCTCAAGCACTATCTCCATAATCCTCTTGGAATATTGGGGATGTTTATTACCCTCTGTTACCTAATTGCGGGCATTGTCTTTTCAATAGGATTAGGCCAGCTGCAAGGAGATTCTGAAAGATTGCCATTCATATATTTCATTATAGGTTTCCCTTTAATTATTTTGATTGCGTTTTTATTTTTGGTTATATGTCACCACGAAAAGCTTTATAGTCCGCAAGATTTTTCAGATGAAGCAAATTTTGTAAAATTAACTGGTAAAGAGACCACTGAAAAGCTTAGAGAGGAGGCGGTAGAAATAATTTCCAATGGGAATAAGGGTCCAAAAGAAACAAAAAATGTTACTGAAAAAGTCCATGCATTGATGCCAATAGTAGAAAATGTAGAAAAATTGGCCGTAAAAAAAATAGAGAGTATCTATGGCATTCAATTTCAAAGGGAAGTTCAGTACGTTTTAAACCGCCATCGATATATATTTGATGCTTTTGCACAAAAAGATGATTTTTTTTATATTTTTGAATGCAAATATGTAAGAAATGTCATCTCTCGTGACAGATTGAGGAGTGTGTTAGAGCAAATGTTACGATATAAACAAATGTTCAAAGATCAAGGTATCGCTACTAAGTTTATTGTTGCATTTGTATTAGATGAATTTACCGAAAAACGTCAGCATGAAATTATAGATTTTTATTCATCAGTTGTACCTGAAATGACAGTATATGTATTTGATTTTAAGAAATTAAAGGTGGAATTCTCTACAGAATCTTGAAAATGCCCAGATATACAATAGAACAGCTTAAACAGATGCGTGAGTCGGAAGACCACGTTGAGTTCAAAAAAGGAGAACACGGAAACGTATCCTATAACGGTGCAGGCAAAGACAAGCCGCAAGAGCGTCGCCGGTGTATCCTCGGATATGTGGCGGCCCTCTGTAATGAGGGCGGTGGACGTATCGTCATAGGTATGCACGATGCCTATCCACATAAAGTTGTTGGCACCAAGCAGTGCGTGAATGGTATCGGGCAACTTGAGAGTGACATATATCGGGACATGGGCATACGCCCCGATATATACGAATTGTATGAGGATGAGGCGGCAAAAACCGGGCGAGTGCTCGTAATCGAGGTGCCTCCGCATCCAATTGGTAAAGTATTCAAATTCGAGGATGTCGCACTCATGCGTGTTGGAGAGGAATTGAAACCGATGGATGATAAGACCTTTATATCCATCATTCAGGAACAAGAGCCTGATTTCTCGGAGCATATCTGCGAAGGCATCACTATTGATGATTTAGACAAAGATGCTATCAGAGTAATGAAGGAAAGATACGCTGAAAAGCAGAAGAATCCATCATTTACATCATTGCCTGATGCACAGGCATTAAGTGACCTGAAGCTAATAATTGGAGATAAGGTTACGAATGCTGCGCTACTGCTGGTCGGCAAGGAAAATGTGATCGAGCGTTTCTATCCTCAGGCAAAAGTAATGCTTGAATATCGCAATACCGAAAGCCAGATACACTTTGACAGCAGAAAATCTTTCGGACAGCCGTTCTTCCTTCTGATTGATGAACTTTGGGAGGAAATAAATCGACGTAACGGTTCCGTGCCGGTAAGAAAAGGCCCATACATATTTGACATTCCGTTCTTTAACGAGAACGTGATACGAGAGATTGTAAATAACGCTTTCTCACATAGAGATTATAGGTTTGGCAGTGAGATTGTAATCAAGCAATATCCTCTCAAATTTACAATCATCAATGGTGGTGGTTTCCCTCATGGCGTGTCAGTCGATAATCTCCTGACCACTCCGAGTATGCCACGAAACAGACTCATTGCCGATGTTCTCTCAAAAACCGGTATCGTCGAACGCTCAGGTCAGGGCGTTGACAAGATTTTTCTATACACGCTTTCAGAGGGAAAGCCTGCCCCGGATTATTCAAAGACTGACGAATTCAATGTAACCGCGACGTTATTCGCCACTGTGAAGGATACCGGATTCGCTCTTTATGTGCAGGGCATTCAGGATGCTCTGCCGGATGACAAGAAACTTACAGTATTCGATGTGCTTGCTCTATGTGAAATACGTGATGGGGCAAAACGACCATCTGACAAGGAGATAGCCGTAAAACTTGAAAAACACGGATTCATAGAGAAGCATGGAAAGACCAACGCACAATACTACATATTGCCCCGCAGGTACTATGAGCTGAGTGGTGATGTGGCAGCCTATTCGTTAAAGACCGATTGGGACATCAATCAGGTATGGGCAATTCTATGTCCGTTTTTACACAAATATGGAAAAGCCAAACGCGCTGACATCAACAAACTAATCGGTACTCATCTTTCCGATAAGCAATTAAGAAAATATCTTGAAGAACTAAGATTGAAAGGACTTATAGAAACAGAAGGAGGTCGTACAAATATGACTTATCAGCTTGGAAAAGATTTGAATATTCCCAATGAGCCAGCTCATAAAATCATGGAACTTGGCCTTATTCGTCTTCATGAATGAACAGAAAGGGCAAAAGAAAGGGCAAAAGATACCCGTAAATCTGTGTCTTTTTCAAAGATTATAAACCACAATCAACTGCTATTCAATATATTTGGGCTATCAATAAACGGCAAAAGAAAGGGCAAAAGAATGTGGTTAAACCTCGTTATAATCCCCCAAAAGTGGGTCAAGAAGCATAGATTTGGGGGATTATAAGCATGTTTTGGAGGGCAAGGGGTACTCGGAGGGAAAAGAAGGGAGCCAGAACGGAATAACGGGAACCATGCCAGGAATAATTTGGAAAGTCCGGTGAGACGGTATTATATTTGCCGGGGAATTGTGAGGCGACCATCGCTATACCGGTTGTATATCCTGATATAGATGTACAACCTTGTGCTATATCCGGCGGAAAATATTTGGAGGGATTGAAAATTCCATTCTATCTTTGCCACCGAAAAGAAAGTCCGAAGCCAGTGTGGAGTAATGACCGGTCATGCACTACTTTTGGCTATGGATGATATTTTTCGTTGAATCGTGAACTTTTTTGAACAAAGCTTTGTTAGGAAAGTTACGGTGGCAAATTTTGCGACCATAGCGGAGCCTCAGATTGCTCTGCCGTGACGATTGCGCCCTTATCCGCTGCAGACATAACCCGCAGTCCAAGAGTGGGCTGACTCTCTGTGAGCCGACCCCGAAGGGTCGGACCCGACGCACAACACCCGGAGGTGTGTGTCTGAATTTCGCAGCCGGATGCGCAAGCATTGCGAACAAATCGGTGTGCGGGTACTTACCCGAGCCTTACACCGACACTGGTGCCTATGTTCAGGTGTGACACTTGTGGACGCTATCGACACACCTACATTATAACACACGATAGCCGACATTGTCAACCGCCCACGGGAGATTGTGCAGATTTGGAAATCTCGGAAAATTGTGTTATCTTTATGTAACGATTGAAGGCAGCGCACGCCCGAAGCGACACGTTCAGCTTTATAGACCGGAACAGGAACGATGCTCCCTGACGGATGCCATGCCCGATATTGACATTGTAACAATAATAACGAGGTACCTGATCAGAAGACCGGACTCAGAATCCGGAACCACTATGAAAAGCCTGCCGTTGAATGCGGAACGAACCGCAACGGTTTAACCCGGCAACAACTCGCACTAAGGAAGCGATGCTCAACGGATTAAATGCGTGGAACAACGGCAGAAGAAGAAAGAACGGCACAGCCATAAACTGTCATAGAGCCTATACGAGCTGAATTTTGCGACAGCCACAACTGTGCCCGTACAGAATCTGTACGTCAAAAACAATCAATTAAAAAGAAGAAGAAATGCGTATGCCTTACCTTATTGTAAAGTAAGACACAACCGCCCTTGTATCTGTCCCGTATAAGGAACAGATGCCCCTCATGTCGCTGCCTTTCGGTGCGGCGTGGGAAAGGGTGAACTACGCCCTCAGCCGACCCTGACAAGCCGGCAGCAACAACCGTCGGCTTTAGCGAATCATGGCCGACAGCCCTTCCTTTGTCCTTTCGGGGACACGTCACCGCAGCCTCTTTCGTCGCCGGGGCTGTGGGTGATGTAAGTTACTCGGCGATATAACTTTTCAAATTCATTTCCCTCAGATGAAATTGAATCTTTTTGACCTCCTTCAGGCATCGGCACTCGACCCTGACTCTCCAAATATCCTCCTCAACGTCCACCTCTCTGACCTTCATCAACTGGTGGTGGACACAATCGAAGCCACCCGCGAGCGTCTGCTCCCCCTCTACATGGAGGCGGAGCAGGACAAATCAATCACCAAGAAAGAGGTTGCCGAGCGGCTCGGCGTCTGCGAGACCACGGTCTATAACATGACCAAGGACGGCAGACTACACCCATTCAAGGTGAACGGAAGCACCCGCTACAGCCTGCGGGAAGTTAATTCTATTATCAACCCCTGTAACGACGGCTGAGCCGATGGAAGACGTAACAGTTACACCTCCCGCCGAAGACCGCTTCGAGCGCATCGGCACCACCTACTACAAGATTGTCCGACAGCCCAACGCCGCCGGACAACTCATCGAGCGCAGCATTCCGTGGACAATCGAGGCAATCCGTCAGGACTACGGCAAGGACTTTCTCGCCAATGTCCCCAAATATGACGGTTTCTGCTGTGTTCCCTCCCATCTGGACTATCAGCCGGTAGTCGGCAGTTTCAAGAACAAGTATTCGCCGCTCAGTCATATCCCCGCCGAGGGAGAATGTCCGTGCATCGAATCTCTTGTGCGCCACATCTTCGGCGAACAATACGACCTCGGTCTTGACTACCTGCAAATTCTATACACCATGCCGTTGCAGAAGCTCCCGATTCTGCTCTTGGTGTCGGAGGAGCGCAACACCGGAAAATCCACCTTTCTAAATTTCCTAAAACTGCTCTTTGAGGCAAACGTGACCTTCAACACCAACGAGAACTTCCGCAGCCAGTTCAACGACGACTGGAACGGCAAACTCGTCATCGTGGTCGACGAGGTGCTGCTCAACAAGCGCGAGGACTCCGAGCGTCTGAAGAATCTCAGCACCACCTACAACTACAAGATGGAGGCAAAAGGGCGCGACCGCGAGGAGGTGAGCTTCTTCGCCAAGTTCGTACTGTGCTCCAACAACGAGTATCTCCCCGTGGTCATCGACCCCGGCGAGACCCGCTACTGGGTGCGGAAGGTTCCGAGGCTTACCACCGACGACACAACGTTTCTGGAGAAAATCCGTTACGAGATACCGGCATTTTTCCATGCCCTGACCTATCGGCAGCTGTCAACCGCTGATGAAAGCCGCATGTGGTTCAATCCCGCGCTGCTCGACACCGACGCCCTGCAAAGAATCATCCGCGCCAACCGCAACCGTGTGGAGCTGGAGCTTGCCGAGCTGCTGACCGAGATAATGGACTCGCGCAAAATCGACGAGGTAGACTTCTGCTTCAACGACATCCTGAGCCTATTCGGCTACCGTCAGGTCAAGGCTGACCGTAGCCAGCTCCGAAAGGTGGTGCAGGACTGCTGGAAGCTCAGACCAGCCTCCAACTCGTTCTGCTACACGACCTATACCGTCGGAATGTTCCTCAACGAAGAAACATACGTCGAGACACGCCGATGCGGACGGTACTACACCGTCACCCGGCAGATGTTAGAGAATTTATAATTTTTTCTCGTTGAAATTTGATGAACTGATGAAAATGGAGACAGACTGCTGTTTTTCAGTGCATTTTCTTCTCATCGGTTATTCATCAACACTTCATCAAAGGATGAAAGGCAATGAGAAAAGAAAATGTGTGGCACCGAGAGAAAACGCAATTTCTCTTTTCCATCGCCAAAACATTCTTCTCACCGCCCGAAAAATAGTGATGAAACAATGATGAATATATAATATGCTGATATAGTCATAGATAACACTCTGATTCATCAGTTTATCAAATTTCACTACTGTCCACTAAAAAATGGACGGGGTTAAAAATTAAATAAATTCGGTTCA